>NZ_BAAILO010000460.1:89732-129063 GCF_054589115.1 Cupriavidus sp. 8B
AACGCCGTCGAGGCCATGGCCGGGCTGCCGGCGCTGCGCGCCACCGGCGTGGTGCGCCTGCACGCGCGCATCGAGCCGGGCGAGATCGGGCCGAACATGCGCATCGACGTGATCGACCAGGGCCCCGGCGTCGACGAGGCCACGAAGGAGCGCCTGTTTGAGCCGTTTTTCAGCACCAAGTCCGATGGCATGGGCATGGGCCTGAATATCTGCCGCTCCATCATCGAGTCCCACCAGGGGCGCCTGTGGGTGGAGAACAATGCCGACGGCATCGGCTGCACGTTCAAGATCATGCTGCCGCTGCAGCCGGCGCTGATCGACCAATAAGGCGCCGGGCGGGGCCGCGCGGCAACGACAAGACAAGGCGCGCCCCGGGCCGCCCCTGTTGCTTGCCGCCCGGCCCGGTTACACTTGGCGGCAAATGACTTTGATGTCCCAGGAGACTTCATGACCGTAACGCCAAACCCCACCTCCCACCGCGGCGAGACCGTCTTCATCGTCGACGACGATGAAGCCATGCGCGACTCGCTGACCTGGCTGCTGGAGGGCAATGGCTACCAGGTTCGCAGCTTTACCAGCGCCGAACAGTTCCTCTCCGCCTATGACTCGGGCCAGGTCTCCTGCCTGATCCTGGACGTGCGGATGCCGGGCATGAGCGGGCCCGAGCTGCAGGAACGCATGATCGCGGAAAACATCAATATCCCGATCGTCTTCATCACCGGCCACGGCGACGTGCCGATGGCGGTCTCCACCATGAAGAAGGGCGCGATCGACTTTATCGAGAAGCCGTTCGATGAGTCCGAGCTGCGCTCGCTGGTGGAACGCATGCTGCAAAAGGCCCGCACCGACCACTCCGCCGCCCGTGAGCAGCGCGCCGCCAAGGACCTGCTGGGCAAGCTCACCACGCGCGAGCAGCAGGTGCTGGAGCGCATCGTGGCAGGCCGGCTGAACAAGCAGATCGCCGACGACCTGGGCATTTCCATCAAGACCGTGGAGGCGCACCGCGCCAACATCATGGAAAAGCTCAACGTCAACACCGTGGCCGACCTGCTGCGCCTGGCCCTGTCCAAGAACAGCTGAAATCGCTGAGCCAGCGCCCAAGGGCAGCCCCCCCCCGAGCCTGCGGGGGGCTGCCAGTTCAACGACTGAGATACGCCTCGTCGCGAAAGGTCGCGACCCATTGCGGCTTGCAGACCACGAACACCGCCACCAACGCCAGCGGCAGCCCGAACAGGGTCACCATCAAGGTGGCGCCGAAAAGCTGGATCGCCAGCCCGCCCGGCAGTGTGGCGCGGACCGTCCATAGCAGCGCCAGCAACACCAGCGCACCCAGCCAGCCATTGTGCAAATCGTCGCGCCGCAGCAGTTGCCAGGGCCGGCGGCTCAGCGCCCAGGCCATTGCCGCCAGGCTGAGCACGATGAGACAGGCTTGTTCGGCCGGCGCGGCGGCCACGGCGAAAGGTATCTGGGCATCCATGCGGCCATGCTACCAGCGCCCTACTCTCCTGCGCCCCGGGTTGCGTCAACCTTTATAATTCCGCTTTGACCACCTCCAGCCCTCCAGCGCCCACCCCCATGCCAGCCCAACTCATCGACGGCAACGCCCTTGCCAAGCAACTCCGCACTGAAGCCGCCCAGCGTGCCGCCCGCCTGACCGAACGCGGCCACCGGCCCGGCCTGGCCGTGGTCCTGGTAGGAGAAGACCAGGCTAGCCAGGTTTATGTGCGCAACAAGGTCAAGGCCTGCGACGACAATGGCTTCCATTCCTCGCTCGACCGCTACCCCGCCGACCTTTCCGAGGCCGACCTGCTGGCCCGCATCGATGCCCTGAACCGCGACCCGCACATCCACGGCATCCTGGTGCAGCTGCCGCTGCCCAAGCATATCGACAGCCACAAAGTGCTCGAAGCGATCGCCCCGGAAAAAGACGTGGACGGCTTCCACGTGGCCAATGCCGGCGCGCTGATGACCGGCGCCCCGCTGTTCCGCCCGTGCACGCCTTATGGCTGCATGAAGATGCTGGAATCGGTCGATTTCCCGCTGCGCGGCGCCCGCGCGGTGGTGGTCGGCGCCTCCAACATCGTCGGCAAGCCGATGGCGATGCTGCTGCTGCAGGCCGGCGCCACCGTCACCATCTGCAACAGCAAGACGCGCGACCTGGCTGCCCATACCCGTGACGCGGACGTGATCGTGGCCGCGGTGGGACGGCGCAACATCATCACCGCCGACATGGTCAAGCCCGGCGCGGCCGTGATCGACGTCGGCATGAACCGCGACGACAACGGCAAGCTGTGCGGCGATGTCGACTTCAACGGCGTCAAGGAAGTAGCCGGCTACATCACGCCGGTGCCGGGCGGCGTTGGCCCGATGACCATCACGATGCTGCTGATCAATACGCTGGAAGCTGCCGAGCGCGCAGCCGGCTAAACGTCGCGCATGCTGTAGAGGCCGCCGCCCGCGGCCTGCCGCGGACGGCGCCGGCGCCTTTGTGCGCCCGGCGCTGCCTGGCACTGGAAAACCTGCCGCCCCGCCCCAATGTGCGGGGTATTGCCTTTACCGGCCCTGCCAAGAGAGACGCCATGGACCAAGCCGCCAATCAAGCCAACGCCGAAAACACCGCGGACGGCGCCAATCCGCTGCTGGATTTCACCGACCTGCCGCGTTTCTCCGAGATCCGCCCCGAGCACATCGCCCCGGCGCTGGACGTGCTGCTGGCCACCGCCCAAGCCGCCGTCGACCGTGCCGAGGACCCCGCCACCGAAGCCACCTGGGCCAACGCCGTGGAAGCGCTGGAAGCCGCCACCGAGCCGCTGGGACGCGCCTGGGGCGTGGTGGGCCACCTGAGCGCGGTGGCGGATACGCCGGCATTGCGCCAGGCGCACAGCGACAACCTGCCGCGCATGACCGAGTTCTGGTCCTCGCTGGGCCAGAGCCTGGCGCTCTACGACAAGTACAAGGCAATCGCCGCCAGCCCCGAATTCGCCACCATGAGCGCGGCCCGCCGCCAGCTGATGGAAAACGAGTTGCGCGGCTTCCGCCTGGGTGGTGCCGAACTGCCGGAAGACAAGAAACCCCGCTTCGCCGCGATTCAGGAGCAGCAGGCCCAGTTGTCGAAGGCCTTCTCCGACCACGTGCTGGATGCCACCAATGCCTACGCGCTGGTGATCGAGGACGAGAGCCGCCTGAGCGGCATCCCGGAAGACGCGCTGGAAGCGGCGCGCCATGCCGCCATGAAGGACGGCAAGCCGGGCTGGAAATTCACCCTGCACTTTCCCTCCTACTTCCCGGTACTGCAGTACGCGGACGACCGCGCGCTGCGCCAGACCATGTACGAGGCCAGCGTCACCCGCGCCTCGGAACTGGCCGAGCAGTACGGCCAGGGCAAGGCTGAATGGGACAACACGGCCAATATGCGCGAGCAGCTCGCGCTGCGCCGCGAAGAAGCGCAGTTGCTCGGCTACGCGTCCTTCGGCGAGGTCTCGCTGGTGCCCAAGATGGCGGAATCGCCGGCCGAAGTGCTGCGCTTCCTGGACGAGCTGGCCGCCAAGGCGCGCCCGTACGCCGAGAAGGACTGGGCCGAGCTCAAGGCCTTCGCCGCGAGCGAGCTGGGCCTGGATGACCTGTCGCCCTGGGACGTGGCCTACGCCTCGGAAAAGCTGCGCGAGCAGCGCTACGCGTTCTCCGAGCAAGAGGTCAAGCAATACTTCCCCGAGCCGCAGGTGCTCAAGGGCCTGTTCAGCGTGGTGGAGAAGCTGTTCTCGGTGCGCATCGAAGCCGACCAGGCCCAGACGTGGCACGCTGACGCGCGTTTCTTCCGCGTGGTTTCGCCCGAGGGCGAGCTGCTGGCGCAGTTCTACATCGACCTGTACGCCCGCGAAGGCAAGCGCGGCGGCGCATGGATGGACGATGCCCGCGGCCGCAAGCAGCTCGACGGCGGCCGCGTGCAGACCCCGGTGGCCTACCTGACCTGCAACTTCACGGCGCCGGTGGGCGGCAAGCCCGCGGTCTTCACCCACGACGAAGTGATCACGCTGTTCCACGAGTTCGGCCACGGCCTGCACCACATGCTCACCCAGGTGGGCGAGCTGGGGGTGTCCGGCATCAATGGCGTGGAATGGGATGCCGTTGAGCTGCCCTCGCAGTTCATGGAGAACTTCTGCTGGGAGTACGAGGTGCTGGCTGACATGACCGCGCACGTCGACACCGGCGAGCCGCTGCCGCGTGACCTGTTCGAGCGCATGCTGGCTGCGAAGAATTTCCAGAACGGCATGATGACGCTGCGCCAGATCGTGTTCTCGTCGTTCGACATGCACCTGCACACCAGCTTCGACCCCGCGGGCGAGAAGTCCGTGCTGACGCTGTCGAGGGAGATCAACGATCGCGCCCACGTGGTGCCGCAGCACCCGCTCTCGCGCTGGCCCAATACCTTCAGCCATATCTTTGCCGGCGGGTATGCGGCGGGATACTACAGCTACAAGTGGGCCGAAGTGCTGTCCGCCGACGTCTACGCGGCCTTCGAGGAAGCCGCGAAGCTCTCCGGCACGGTGCTGGACGCCGAGACCGGCGCGCGCTACCGCCGGGAGATCCTGTCCGTCGGCGGCAGCCGCCCGGCCATGGAATCGTTCACCGCGTTCCGCGGCCGCGCGCCGCAGATCGACGCACTGCTGCGGCACGGCGGCATGGCGGTGGCGTAAGGCAGAGCGCCTTCAGCAAAACCCGTTGAGCGGCTCAGTCTGAGCCGCTTTTTTCATGGTGGCTCGCACGGGCAATGCAGGCGGTCGACAGCAATGCGCAGCACCCGCTCGCCGCAATCGCCACCGAGTAGCTGCCGTAGGCATCGAAAAGCCAGCCGGCCAGGCTGCCGCCCGCCATCGCGGCAATGCCCACCGCGATATACAACGCCCCCAGGATCGCCCCAAGGTTTGCCGTGCCGAACCATGTCGCGGCCAGCGCCGGGTACAAGGAAATGCAGCCGCCGTTGGCCGCGCCGAACAGGACGGCAAACAGCGCCAGCGCCGGGAAGCTCGTTGCCCCAAGCCACACGCCGTTGAGCAGCGCGAGCATCAGCGTCAGCCACAAGAGCAGCCGCCCGGGACCCAGCCTGTCACCCAGCCCGCCCAGCAACAGGCGGCCCAGGATATTGCCGGCACCCACCAGCCCGATCAGCAGATTCCCCGCCGTGGAAGACAAGCCATGCTGCCGCGCGTACGGATGGATATGGACCAGCGCGGCGAACAGGCCGACCGAGCCCAGCAGGATGGCGCCGAAGTACCACCAGAATCGCCCGCCGCGCACGGCCTGCGCCAGGCTGAGCCCGGATGGAAGGGGCGAATGGGCAGTGCCAAGCGCCGCAGGCGCGCCATCGGGATGGAGACCGGCCTCCTCCGGCCGCCCCTTTAGCAGCATCGCCATAGCCAGCCCGACCACGGCGATGGCCAGCGCGAAGCAACGCATCGTCGCCTGCCAGCTCATCTGCTCCATCAGCAGCCCCGCCACCACCGGCCCGACAAACGTGCCAAGCCCGGTGCCCGCCAGCGCAAGGCCCGACGCCCTGCTGCGATGCCTGACGAACCAGCGCTGCACCGCCGTCACCGCCGGCACATAGACCAGGCCGACGCCCAGGCCCACCAGCGAACAGAAGGCAACCAGGAACCACGCCAGCGAATCCGTGACGACGCTGGCGATGGCAAAGCCCAGCGCCAGCAAGACGATGCCCATCGCAATGACCCGGCGGGTGGAGATGCGGTCGGCCAGGGAGCCCGAGAATACGCCCACCATGTAGTAAATAAGCGCGGTGAACGAAAACACCGAAGCCGTCGACGAACTACCCACCCGGAAGCCCTCCTGGATGCTCGCGAAAAATGCGCCGAACGAGTACGCGGCGCCAAATATGAGCGCCAGCAGCACGTGCGTCGCGCCAACCACATACCAACCCGGAAATACGTTCACCCTTGTGCTCACCGTTGCCATGCCGTCCCCGATAGCCCTTTCGCCCGCGCTTCCCGCGCTTCCCGCAACCGCGAATCATCGATTGCGCCACATATTCTTGTATATACAAGATAAGACAACAAATCAACGAGTCGGGATTACCCTGAGCGAAGCCAAAACCAAAGGCCGCCGCCGCCCTTTCCCTGGCGGACGCCGACGTTAAAACGGAAAATCCCCGCCAATGGAAATTGGCTAGACAAGCGTGGTCAAGTAAACTGCGTGCCATGACCTACCTGCCACCCGCCGCCGCCTACGCGCACATCAAGAACTACCTGAAGGACGGACTCAGCGCCGGGCGCTGGCCGCCCGGCACGCTGATGCCGTCGGAATCCGAGCTGGTCACCCAGTTCCGCGTCAGCCGCATGACCGCCAACCGGGCGGTGCGCGAGCTCCAGGCCGAAGGCCTGGTCGAGCGCGTGCAGGGCGTGGGCACGTTCGCCACCCAGCCCTATCGCGCGTCGTCCACCCTGACCATCCGCGACCTGCACGACGAGATCACGGAGCGGGGCCACCGCCACCGCTCGGACGTGCATATGGCGCGCGCCGAAGTCGTCACCGAGGCATTGGCGGCGCGGATCGGATTGCCCGTCGGCAGCAAGGTCTTCCACACCTTGATCGTGCATAGCGAGAACGGCATACCGCTGCTATGCGAGGATCGCTACGTCAACCCCGCCCGCGCGCCTGACTACCTGGACGTGGACTTCACCAAGACCACACCCACCAATTACCTGCTGACCGTGGCACCGCTGTGGGAGGCGCAATACTCCATCGAGGCGCAACTGCCCACCGAGCAGGAGGCCGAGCTGCTGGGCGTCAAGCCAAGCGAGCCCTGCCTGATCGTGATCCGCCGCACCGAAAGCCAGGGCTCGCCGATCACGCTGGCGCGGCTGGTGCATCCGGGGTCGCGCTATACCATCGAGGGCTCGTTCAAGCCCTAGCCCTTTGCGGGCCCGGATGCGCGCAGATGGTCGATAAACCCGCGGACCTTGGCGCTGACGTGCCGCGTATCCGGATAGACGGCGAAGACCTCGGTCCTTGGCAAGGCATGGTCCGGCATCAGGATCTGGAGCCGTCCGCTCTTGAGATGGTCGCCAAGCAGCCACTCGGGCAGCGCCGCGACGCCGCAGCCGGCCAGCACAAACGCTAGCAAGGCCGAGGCCGTATCCGCGTGGGCCACGTTGCGGACCCGGATCGTGTGCGACTGGCCTTGTGCGTCGGACAGGGTCCATTGCCCGCTCTGCCCCGCGCGATTGGCGAGCCACGGCAGCGCCGCCATCGCCTGCAGCGAATCGGGCGTGCCGCTTGTCCTCAGCAATGCCGGGCTGGCGACGATCACCAGCTTGAAATACCCGATCGGGTTAGCGCGGTGCCCCGAGTCTTCCAGCGGCCCCACCCGGATGGCGACGTCCAGCCGCTCCGCGATCAGGTCGGCGTGGGTCGAGCTGGCCTGGTAGCTCACCCGCAGATCGGGATGCAGGCGCGCAAACCCGGCCAGCGCGGGGGCAACGACGAGATTGCCGTAATCCACTGACGCCGTCACGCGCAAGCTGCCCGAGAAGGACGAATGTCCCGACCGGACCTGCTCCACTGCCGCGTCTGCCTGCCTCAACAAGACCGCGCAGTCGTGGAAGAACCGCTCGCCCGCCTCCGTCAGCGCCAGGCGCCGCGTGCTGCGCGTCAGCAAAGCCACCGACAGCTCTTGCTCCAGCTGCTTCACGTTGAAGCTGACCACGGCCTTGGTGGTGCCCAGCGTGTCGGCTGCCGCGGTGAACGAGCCACATTCCACCACGGCCACGAACATCGCCAGACGGTTCAGGTTGATCATGCTCTCAGCGGCCCAGGCCTATTGTCAAAAATCAGAGAACAGTATATCGGCCGCAAGGTTGTTTTTTTATCTCTCCAGGGTTTCTAGAATGCCGTCTTCCCGCCTGAACCTGCATGGCGCGCGCCGCCATTGCACGACTTTCCCATGCCCTACAAATCACGCGTTGCGTTGGTCTACCTCCTTGGCTTCTTTATCGACCTGGTCAACATGTTCATGGCGTCGGTCGCGTTTCCCGATATCGGCCAGTCGCTGCAAACGTCCGTTGGGGCCGTCGCGTGGGTGGCCAATGCCTACACGCTGGGGCTGACGCTGGTCATCCCGGCAAGCACGTGGTTGGCGGGCCGCTACGGCGACAAGGCGATCTTCGTGGCATCGCTGGGGATTTTTTCGCTGGCCGCGGCCGGCGCCGGATTCGCCGGCAGCATCGAGGCGCTGATCGCGTGGCGGTTGCTGCAGGGCCTGGGGGGCGGGCTTCTGATTCCTGTCGGGCAAGCCATGACGTACCGGCTCTACCCCCAGGCCGAGCGCGCGCGTTTGTCGGTGATGGTGATGGCCTGCGCACTACTCGCGCCAGCGTTGTCTCCCCTGGTGGGCGGCTACGTCGTGGACAGCCTGGGATGGCACTGGGTCTTCTGGCTCAACGTCCCGTTGGCCCTGGTGGCGCTTGTGCTTGCCGTGCTCTGGCTGCGGCCAGGCGAGAACATCCAAGGACACCAGCCAGACCTTGCCGGCATGGGGCTGGTCAGCCTGTCGCTTGCGCTGCTGCTGATCGGCATGTCGCGTTTCGAGCATGTCGGGGACACTAGCGTGGGCACCGTGCTCGTCGCAGGCGGCGTCGCCGCCGGCTTGCTGCTTTTGCGGCATGTACGCCGGCGGCAGCACCCGGTCCTGGATTTGCGCGTGCTGCGTGATCCGCTGCTACGGGCAGCCATGGTCGTCTACCTGTTCGTGCCCGGCGTGTTTACCGGCGTCAGCCTGCTCAATATGTTCTTCATGCAAAGCGCGCTAGGCCTGAAGGCCGTCGATGCAGGGGCCCTGATGATTCCCTACGCCCTGGCGGCCGCAGCGGGGATGACGCTGGCCGGGCGGCTCTTCAGCAGGCTGGGGTCCCGCGTCCTGCTGCTGCCGGCTCTCGGCGCGCACGCGGCGGGCATCGCCATGCTGGCGACCGTGAGCGAAGCTGGCGACACGCTGCGCATGGTGGCCGCCTTCGCGCTGATGGGGGCTGGCGGCGGCATCTGCTCAAGCGTTGCGCAAACCCTGGCGCTGCTGAATGTGGCCCCGGCGTGGATGGGCCGTGCCAGCGCAATATGGAACCTGAATCGTCAATTGTCGTTTTGCGCCGGCGTCGCCCTGGCCAGCCTTTTATTGGGGCAACTGCTGGCCCGGCAAGGCATCGCCGACCTCGCCCTGGCACGCGGCGCCCTCGTGCTGACGCAGGTATTCCATGGGTGTTTTCTCATCGCCAGCTTATGCACCCTCGTGCCGCTGCTTGTCGTCTGGCGCCTGGACGACGGACATGAGCGCCAGCCAGCGGCATCAGCAACGCCTCGCTAACCTCCAGGGCAACCCGCCCGCCTACTCTCAAAGGAACACCCATCCATGCCTGACCTCGCAAAGCTTTGCCTGCTTGAAGTTGCTGAGACCCATGTGCTGATCGAACAATGGCTGTCGAGCGCCGATTGCCCCGACGCCGTATTAGAAACACTGCTGCAACGGTTTGGGCCGGGCTTCAGCATGATCTCGCCAACCGGTGCGCGCATGGAGCAAGGCGGCTTTCCCGCGCTGTTCGCACGGCTGCGCGGCGCCCGGCCCGGGCTGCAGATCAAGATCGATGAATTGACGCTTGTGCAGGTGGACGCGCGCTCGGCCACGGTCAGCTACCGGGAGACGCAGGCCTGGAACACTGGCGCGTCCGAACGGCTTGCCACAGCGCTGTTCGTGGCTGGGGACGATGCGCGTATCACGTGGCGACACTTGCATGAGACCTGGGCCTGAGGATTCTGGCCCAGGCAGGTTGCATCCGCGCACCGCCGGCGCAACACGCTGCAAGCGCGCTGCCTGATGTAGTAGAAGCCGATCAACGCTGCCCCTTCCACTGCCCAACCACACCCCAGGCGAATCAACGCGCAGCTTTTTCGGGCCTCCCTCAGCCCGGACTCGGTTCAAACGGATTGAATACGTCGACGGCAAAATGCGCGAAGTCGCTGACGTTGCGCGTTACCACGGTGAGCTTGTGCCGCTTCGCCGTGGCCGCGATCATCGCATCTTCAGAGCGGCCGTGCATGAGGCATGCCCACAGGCGGAAAGTCTGCGCATCCATGGGAAGCACGTTATACGCGGCGCAGACCTGATCGGCCCACTGCGAGATCTCGTCCGCCTTCGCGGCGTCCTGATCGCGCGTCAGTTCGATGCCGGCCTGGATCTCGCCGAGGGTGACGGCCGACAAATGCAGGGCGCTGTCGGCTACCGACTGGAGCCAGGCGACAACCGCCCCATGCGGGCGAGGCCGGCGCAGTTCGGAAATGACGTTGGTGTCGAGCAGATACATGCGAGCCGCTTATCGAATTGGCACGACGCGCCGACGGCGCGCCGCACCACGCGACGGCACCAGATACTCGGTACGCGCGCTATCCGACAGCAGCAACGCCTTGAGGGACGGCCTTGCGGCGGCTTGCAATCGGCGCCACTCCGCCGCCGGCACGAGCACGGCTGCTTCGGCACCGCGCCTGGTCACCATTTGCGGCCCGTCCGATAGGCACGCATCGAGGAATTCGCTGAAACGCGCTTTGGCGTCTTGCACAGGCCAGGTTTTCATGATCACAGAATGACTAGTTATCTGACCAGTCTAGCACACCCGTGCGATGCATGCGGTCAAGCGGAAGTGGACTTTCAGCCGAGGCGTGATAAAACTACAGGCCGGCATGGCGGGCCCCGATAACACTACGCCCCGCTCGCACTAATTTTCAAATAGCTAGGACAAACATGAGAATCGCAACCTGGAACGTCAACTCGCTCAAGGTCCGGCTACCGCAGGTGCTGGACTGGCTGATCGAGCAGGAAAAGGCCGACACGCCGATCGATGCCCTGTGCCTGCAGGAGCTGAAGATGCCGGACGACAAGTACCCGCTGGCCGAGCTGGAGAGCGCGGGCTTCCACAGCGTGTTCACCGGCCAGAAGACGTACAACGGCGTGGCGATCCTGGCGCGCAATGCCACCATGGCGACGCCAACCGACGTGGTGCGCAATATCCCCGGCTTCGACGACGCCCAGCAGCGCGTAGTGGCGGCGACCTATGGCGACGTGCGCCTGGTGTGCGCGTACTTCCCCAACGGGCAGGCCCCGGACTCCGACAAGTTCACCTACAAGCTGGGCTGGCTGAAGGCGATCACCGCGTGGCTGCAGGAGGAGATGGTGAAGTACCCGAAGCTCGCGCTGCTGGGCGACTTCAATATCGCGCCCGAAGACCGGGATGTGCACGATCCCAAGAAGTGGGAGGGGCAGAACCTGGTGTCACCGCCGGAGCGCGACGCGTTCCGGGCGCTGGAGGCGCTTGGGCTGACCGACGCGTTCCGCATGTTCGAGCAACCGGAGAAGAGCTTTTCCTGGTGGGACTACCGCATGTTTGCGTTCCGCCGCAACGCCGGCCTGCGCATCGACCACGTCCTGTTGTCGCAGGCCCTGCGCGAGGCGTGCAGCGCCTGCGTGATCGATCGCGTGCCGCGCACCTGGGAACAGCCGTCGGACCACACGCCGGTGGTGGCCACGCTCGACCTGGGCTGAGGCGTTGCGCCAGAGCCAGCCGCCCAGCCAGCGCTCAGCATATCCGGGTAGCCACCGGCTCGCGTCCGGGCGGCTGCACGGCTACACTTGCGGGCATGAAACCGGCCACCTTCCGCCACCGCAACCTCCCCCACCTGCTGCTGCAAGCCCGCGAAACGTTGATGGCGGGCTTTCGGCCCATCCTGCGCCAGCACGGCATGACCGAGCAGCAATGGCGCGTGGTGCGCACCCTCAACGAGCAAGGCGAGATGGAGCCCAACCAGCTCGCCGATGCCTGCCTGATCCTGAGCCCGAGCCTTACCCGCATGCTGTCGAGCATGGAGGAAGCGGGCCTGATCCTGCGCTCGCGCTCGACCACGGACCAGCGCCGCCAGCTGATCGCGCTGACCGACAAATGCCGCGCCCTGATCGCCGAGATGGAGCCGCTGATCGACCGCCGCTATGAGGAGCTCGAGCAGATGATCGGCGCCGAGCGGCTGGGCAAGGTCTATGGCGCCATCGACGAATTGCTGGTGAGCCTCGGCGAGCGAGACCCGCAAGCATGACCGCCCCGGCTGCGCGGGGCACAAGCGACCGGATGCTCGGGCGCCTGTTGCCGGCATGGCGTCACCGCGTGAGCCGCGCCTCCTTGCGTGCGGACGTGGTTGCGGGCCTGCTCGGCGCGGTGCTGGTGCTGCCGCAGGGCGTGGCCTTTGCCACGCTCGCCGGCCTGCCGCCGCAATACGGCATCTACGCGGCGGTCATACCCTGCATCGTGGCGGCCTTGTTCGGCTCCAGCTGGCATGTCATGTCCGGCCCGACCAACGCCAACTCGCTGGCGCTGTTCGCCATGCTGAGCCCGGTGGCATTTGCCGGCAGTCCCGAGTACATCAACCTGGCGCTCGCCGTCACCATCATGGTTGGCTTGCTGCAGCTTGCCGTGGGCACCTTGCGCCTTGGCACGCTGGCCAACTTCATCTCGCCCTCGGTGCTGCTTGGCTTCACGTGCGGCGCGGCGACGCTGATCGGGCTCTATGCGCTCAAGGACCTGTTCGGGCTGGCCGTGCCGACGGGCACGAGCGCCTTCGGTGTGGTGCGCTTCCTGCTGGACAATGCCGACGGCATCAACTGGAGCGCGTTCACGGTCGCCGCGATCACGCTGGCGGTGACCATCGCGGTGAAGCGCATCTCGCGCCGCCTGCCCTTCATGCTGATCGGCCTGCTGGCGGGCTACGGCGTCGCCCTGCTGCTCAACGCGCCGGGCTGGAGCGCGGGGGCGCTCCACGTCAATGTGGTCGGCCCGATTCCGTCGGCCATCCCGCCCTTCCACCTGCCGAGTATTTCCTGGCAGGCGATCCCCGACCTGCTGGGCATTGCCGCAGCGCTGACCATCGTGGCGCTCGGCCAGTCGATCTCGATCGCCAAGGCGGTGGCGCTGCGCTCGGGCCAGCACATCGATGCCAACCGCGAGTTCATCGGGCAGGGGCTGTCGAATATCGCGGGTGGCTTGTTCTCCGCCTATATTTCCTGCGGCTCGCTGAACCGCTCCATGCCCAACTACGAGGCCGGCGCGCAGACGCCGCTGGCCAGCATTTTCTCGGCCTTGTTGCTGGTGGTGCTGGTCATGGCCAGTGCCTCGCTGCTGGCGCAGATCCCGCTGGCCGCCATCGCCGCGATGTTGCTGCTGGTGGCCTGGGGCCTGTTCGATTTCAGCCGGCTGCGCCGTATTGCCAGCCTGAGCCGCACGGAATTCGCCATCGCCATCAGCACCTTTGTCGCCACGCTGGCCATCCGCCTGGAGATGGCGGTCTTGCTCGGCACCATCCTGTCGCTGGTGGCCTATCTCTATCGCACCTCGCGCCCGGCGGTGCGCAGCCTGGTGCCGGACGCCGACGACCCCGACCGGCGCTTCACGCCGCTCGACGAACTGCATCGTCCGCAACCGGAATGCCCCCAGCTAAAGCTGCTGCGCATGGAAGGCGCGATCTACTTCGGCGCGGTCCAGTACGTGACGGACCGCTTGCACGAGGCACGCAGCGCCTACCCCGGCCAGATCCATCTGCTGGCCATGACCAAGAGCATGAACTTCATCGACCTGGCCGGCGCCGAGATGTGGGAAAGCGAGCTGAGCGAGCGGCGCGCCACTGGCGGCGACCTGTATTTCCATCGTCCGCGCACGCAGGTGCTGCAGACGTGGGACCAGACCGGCTTCGCGCTGAAGCTGGGCGAGGGCCACATCTTTTCCACCAAGCGGCAGGCGCTGCACACCATCATTGCACGCCTCGATCCCGCAGGCTGTGCGCAATGCCAGGCACGCATCTTCGAAGAATGCGCAAGCCGCCCGGGCGGGCCGAGCTATCAGGCAAAACCGGCTTGAGTGTGACCAGCGCGATCAATGCAACCAGCGAGACCGGGAAGATCAGTGATGAGCGGCGGGAATGAAAAAGAGAAACGCCGGCGGGAAACCGGCGCCAGGCGGCGAGAAGCCGCAATGACTTGAAGCGGTAGCCCGGGATCGGACCGATGACCGGCCCGGACTGGGATCCGCTTCAGAGCGGCGCCACATGGGCGCGCTTGACTACCACTGGCTGGGCAGCGCCCTGCTCGATCAGCACCACCGCAGCACGCTCGATGGTTTCACGCCCGGCGCGGAATGCCTCTTCCAGCGACAACACCTGGTCGGCACTGAAGCCTTCCCACAGCGCTTCACGGGTCACCACGCAGGTGACTGGTTGGCCGTCGACAACGGCGTGAAATAGCAAGCCTTCATTGTTGATATCGTAACGCTCTTGCTCTTGGAACTTGATATCCATCGGTGCAGCCCTCCATTGCAAGTGAAGAATCATCCTAACATGGGTCGGCCCGACTCGTCCGCAAAGGCCTACGCCTCGCTCGCCCCCAAGCAAGACTACCGAAGCCTCGGGCGAGTTCCCGCGGCGTGAATGCCTGTGTTCGGTGCATGGCGCAGGAACAAGGCTGCCAGGGCGTTGCACGCACGACGGCGAATTCGCACGTGGTATTTCCAGAGCACCCTCGCGCAGGAAAAATTACGTAGGGGGTTTGACAAACTCAAAAACGGTGATACAATCTTTTTCTTCGTTGGGGCGTTAGCTCAGTTGGTAGAGCAGCGGACTCTTAATCCGTAGGTCGAGTGTTCGAGTCACTCACGCCCCACCAGCGAATTCTAAAAGCCGGAAAGCAGCAATGCTTTTCCGGCTTTTTCCATTGGCGCTCCACTTCTGTCGGCCCCCAGTCCCGGGATCGAGAAGGATTGATCCGGCGAATGGACGCGAGCCCAGTGGTGGGAGCGGCCACTGGGCGAGGCGCCGCGCTTGTGGCTCGGCTGCGAAGAGCGCGTCACCTCAGCGGGTTGGTTGAGCAAATTCTTGCACAGCCTATCCCAGGGTATGGAACTGCCTCCGCCACCGCCCCCCCTTGAAACCACGACCACCACCGCGCGTGCGTCCGCAGGCGCCCACGGGGAGCGCAATGTACACGTTGCACCAGGTGAGCGTCCTCAGTCCATGAGATCGGTGTACTCGCCGCGCGTGTAGTGCGCGGTGCGTGCCCATGGCGCGCGCTGCGGTGTGGCCACGACGGTCACCCGCGTGTACTTGGTGGACTTTCCCCCGGCACTGCGCGACTGCACTGAGCGCGGATACTGCCCCGCGACGTCCCACAAAACCATGACGGATTCATCCGCGCGCCGCAATTGGTATTGCTGCGCGCCGCCGCGTATTGGCCCCACCGCCTTCATTTTCTTGAGCGCAGCCGGATCCAGCAGATGGTAGGCAGTGGCCCAGGAGCCGTCAAAGCCGATATTGCCGTATTCTGCCGGGTTGACAGCGAAGGTCTTTTTCAAAGGATCGCTGACCAAGCGCACCGATAGCTTTCCCCCGGGCGGTTGTTCGATCCAACGGGCCGCCGTGGACAGATCGGCATGCTTGTGGCCGGCGCCGGCCGAGGCATGCTCAGCTGCATGCCCTGCCCCGGGTGGCAGTTCGCGTTCGATCCACACAGCGTCGCCGGAGCGGTAGACGTGCTCCGCGAAGGCGACGTCGCGCTTGACGCCGTCACTACCCTGCGACGAAAGCTGATGCTCGACGCGCAGCGCGAGGGGTGTCTTGGCTGACGCGGCAAGCGCCGCGGGGCTCGCGATGGCGGCCAGGCAGACCAGCAGGCCACCTGGCAGAGAGATCGTCCGGCGCGCTAAAAAGGCGGCCATGGGCCGAGTGGTAGGTCGGCCAGATATGCTGCAAGCTTGCATCTCGTTCTCGGGATATGGGCACGCCGGCAGAGTGCCGGCGTGCAATGCACCTCAGTTCGTCGGGTCGTCGGCGTTAGAAGCCCAGCGCCGTCTTGACCACGCCAAACACCTTCGTGTTGTCAAAGGTGCCCTTAAGCGGCGCGCTGCCCGCACCGCCGGAAAACAGCATCACGTCGCCGCCACCATGAGTTTCCGCGCCCGGGGTACCCAGCAACACACCGACTTCCTGCAGATACGCATCATCCGTCGTGTCCACCGAGGTCAGGTCGTCGCGCGTCGGCTTGCGTGGGGTACCGCCGTTGCCGAACACCAGGGTCGTATAGGGCTTGCCGTCGGCCGCGGCCTGCGGCTGTTTGGTCTTCACATCGGTGGTCTTGCCCAGGATGGGGTTGCCGCGATGCGAATAGCCATTGATGGTCATGGTGTGGTCATGATCCGCCGTGACCACCACCAGGGTGTTGGATAGGTCGACCATCGACAGCGCGCGCTTGATGGCGTCGTCGAAGGCAATGGTGTCTTCCAGGGCGCGCTTGGCGTTGGTGCCGTGCAGCGCGTGGTCGATGCGGCCGCCTTCCACCATCAAGAAATAGCCCTTGGGATTCTTGCCCAGGACCCGGATGGCCTTCTCCGTCATGTCGGCCAGGCTAGGCTCGTCGACGTTGTTCTTGACCCGATCCAGTTCGTAGTTCATGTGGTCGAGGTTGAACAGGCCGAGCAGCTTGCCGGTGGCGGCAGGATCCACCGCGCGCAGCGCCGTGCCGGTGTTGACATAGGTGTAGCCGGCACTCTGGAATTGTGCGGTCAGGTCGGTGGCATCCGTGCGCTTGGTGCCGGTGGCGCCCAGGGGAATGAAGTGGCGCAGCCCGCCGCCCAGCAGCACGTCGAGGCCATCCTTGAGCGCAGGATTGAAGAGTGCGTTGCCGGGCGTGGCCTGGGCCGCGATCTGGTTCTCGCCGTCGCGATGGCAGATATGCGAGAAGGTGGCTGCCGGCGTGGCGTGTGTGACACGCGTGGTGGTGACCGCCCCCACCGCCTTGCCGGCGCCCTTGGACAACTCCAGCAAAGTGGTCACCGGCGAGCCGTTGCCTGCCGGGCAGGTGGTGTCGGAGCCCGACACATAGCCCTTGCCGGTGGCATCGCTGGCCTTTGTGTCGGCCGACATCGAGATGACTTCGTTGTTCATCTTGACGCCGGTCATGTAGGCCGCCATCGACGGCGCGCTGTCGGTGGTCTGCGCATCGTTCGAATAGGTCTTGATGCGCGCGGTGCGCTTGAGCGATTCCATGTTCAGCTTGCCGCTCTCGCCATACTTGTAAATGCGCGAGGCGGTGACCGTGGTGGGGCCCATGCCATCACCAAGGAAGAAGATCACGTTGCGGGCTTCACCCGCGGCCAGCGCGGGCGTGGCGAGGCAGGCGGCGGCCAGCGCGGCAGCCGACAGGCCGATCATCGTATTTTTCATGGTTTTATTCCGTCAGCGTTGGGTTCACAGACCCAATGATTTCTTGATCAGGCCGAACACTTCCGTGTTGTCCATCACCCCGGTGAAGTTGCTCGCGCCGTTGCCCAATGCACCGATGAAGACATCGGTGCCACCGTGCGTTTCGCCGCCCGCGGCCATCGGAATGACCGCCTCCTGGTGGTAGGACTTGTCGAACACCTGGACATCGGTGAGCGCGGTACGCGCGGCCGGGCGGTTCTCGCCGTTGCCGAAGCCGATGATGGTGAACGGGTTGCCAGTGGTATCGGTGTTGTAGGCGCCAGTGACATAGTTCTTCAGCAAGCCCAGCACGCCGGGGTTGCTGTCGCTGGTCGGACCGGTGCGCTTGGCGTAGCCGTTGAGCACCAGGGTGTGGTCATGGTCGGCGGTCACCACGATCAGCGTGTTCTTCAGGCCCGGGTCGATGACGTTGAGCTTGGCGATGGCCGACTTGATGGCATCGTCGAACGCGGCCGTATCCTGCAGCGCCTTGCGCGCGGTGGTCTCGTGCAGCGCATGGTCGATCCGGCCGCCCTCGACCATCAGGAAGAAGCCCTTCTTCTTCGCTGCCAGCAGGTCGATCGCCTTGCCGGTCATGTCGGCCAGGCTGGGTTCGTCTGCGGGCACCCGATCCAGGTCGTAGGCCATGTGGCTGGCGGTAAACAGGCCCACCGTTTTCTTGGCCGACGCCGGATCGATCTTGTCGAAGTCGGCACGGTTGGCCGCGTAGGTGTAGCCCGCGGTCTTGAGCTCGGCCAGCAGGTCTCGCTTGTCGGTACGCGCGCCGCCGCTGACGGTCGTCGGCTGGAAGTGCTTGCGGCCGCCACCGAAGATCACGTCGACGCCATCGCCGAGCGCGGTGTTGTAGCCCGGGCCGTTGGGCACGATCTGGGCGGCGATGGTGTTCTCGCCATCGCGGTGGCAGATATGCGCGTAGGTAGCTGCCGGGGTGGCGTGGGTGATGCGGGTGGTGGTGACCACGCCGGTACCGTAGCCCGCGGCCTTCATCTGCTCCAGCAAGGTCGGCACACTGGTGCCATTGCCTGAGGTGGGACAGGTGCTGTCTGCGCCCGACAGGTAATCCTTGCCATTGATGTCGAAGGCGCTGGTGTCCGCCGACATGGAGATAACCTCGTTGTTCATCTTCACGCCGGTCATGTAGGCCGACATGGAAGGCGCGCTGTCCGTGACCTGGGCGTTATTCGAGTAGGTGCGGACGAAGCCGGTTTCCGGCAGCGTGTCCATGGTCAGCTCACCATCCTCGCCCACCTTGTAGATGCGCGCCGCGGTCATCGTGGCCAGGCCCATGCCGTCGCCGAGGAAGAACACTACGTTCTTGGTTGGCGCCGTGGCGGGTATGGCAGCCGTGCCGGCACCGCCATTGCTGGCGCTGTCGCCATCGCTACCGCATGCAGCCAAGGCGATCGACATCATTGCCGCCACCAGTATTGGCTTTTTTCTCATGATTGCTCCCCTGTTGAAGTTCGCCAGGAGGATGCGGTAGAAATGTGGCAGGAGAATTACATGAACACTTAGTTTTAGATCAGGCAGTCACTAAAATGTCATGGTCCCGCGAGGTTTTTTGGTAGTGGGGTTTTTTGTTAAATTCTCTCGATTGCTATGTCATCAGCAGATGCCGACAGTCGAAGATTTGCGTGGACGTGACTTGTAAGGCCCGCTTGGCAAAACGCCCTTCAAGGTTCAGCTCGAAGGGCGTCATGCGCTTTGCACTGTGCTTAGTTTCTCGAAGTAGCGGCCTGCTCGATGAGGGCCGCGACAGCAGCAGGCTTCGACTCGTATACGGCATGGCTGCCCGGAGTTTCAACTACCTTGGCGCCGGCGCGCTTGGACATCGCGCGCTGAGCGTCCGGTGGAATCATCTTGTCGTCTTTGGTGACCAGGTACCAGCTCGGCTTCGTACGCCAGGCAGCCGAGGCGACTTCACCAGCCAGAGCGTCCACTCCCCATGGCACTTGGGCGTTCGCCAGGAAGGCGGCACGTTCAGCTTTTACGTCGCCAGCGAAGGCCGCAGCGAACTTCGTCTTGTCCAGCATCAGGAAGCCATTGACCGGCGGCAGGATGGGGGGCACCGGAGCGCCAGGAGGGGGATTGGCGATCAGTTTTTGAACGGATTCGCCTTTGTCCGGGGCGAACGCCGCAATGTAGACCAGGCGCGAGACTTTGGGGTCGTTGCCGGCCTCCGTGATGACCACCCCCCCGTACGAATGGCCCACCAGAACCACGGGGCCGTCTTGCGCGTCCACCACCGCTTTGGTGGCAGCCACGTCGGCCGCGAGCGACGTCGTGGGGTTTTGAACAATGCTGACATTGAGGCCTTTGGCCTTCAGGAGCTTGTATACCGCTTCCCAGCCACCACCGTCGACGAAGCCGCCGTGGACGAGCACCACGTTGTTGACACGCTCGGCGGCGGCAGGGCTTGGCGCCATGACGCCGATGGTCAGCGACGTAAAGCCCAGCATGCCAAGAACGGTGCGCCAGGAGGAGAAAGAATTGGGTCGCATCTGATACCTCATAGATAAAGTGTGATGGAAGTGTGTGCTCGTCAGGCGTTACTGCTGTCCGAGGTCAATTGCACTGCGGAACTTGTGCTCCCGGAAACCGTGACCGCTTCGGCGGCCGCCTCGATCAGTTCGGCCACACCACCGGGCTGAGACATATAGATCACATGGCTTCCCTCGAGCTCGACGGCGGTGGAACCCGCACGCTCTGACATGGCGCGCTGAGCGGCGGGCGGGATCATTCGATCGTCTTTTGCGACCAGATACCAGCTCGGCTTCGTCTTCCAGGCCGCAACGGTAGCCGCGCCATTCAGTGCGTCCAGGCCCCATGGGATCTGGGAGTCGGCCATGAAGGCCGCCTTGGCAGGGTCGAGATCCGCCGCGAAGGCCTCGGCGAATTTCGCCTTGTCCAGCAGGAGAAACCCGTTCTGCTGCGGCAGGATCGGAGGAACCGGCGCGCCTGGCGCGGGATTGGCGATCAGCGTCGCGACGGACTCGCCAGCGTCCGGTGCGAACGCCGTGATATAGACCAGCCCCGCCACCTTGGCATGGTTGCCAGCCTCCGTGATGACCACCCCGCCATAGGAATGGCCGACCAGGATGACCGGCTTGTCCTGCGCGTCGATGGCGGCATGGGTCGCCGCCACGTCGCCGGCAAGCGATCGGGTGTCGTTCTGAACCACATTGACGTCGTAGCCGTCCCTCTTCAGGATCTTGTAGACGCCTTCCCAGCCGGAGCCATCCACGAAGCCGCCATGCACGAGCACGATGGCCGTCTGGCTCGCGACTGACGGCGCGGGCGATGGTAGGATTCTCATTTCGTCTGCCTCTCCTTTTTGTACGGCGGCCGCTTTTTCTGCGGCTGCCAAAATGGACCAAAGGGCCGCGGCGTGGAGCAGTATCGCGACAGCAAGCGCTGGAGTATTGAAGGGCTGCCGAATAATGTCCGAATAATTCGCAAAACCGTTGCAGCACGGAGTCATATGCAGGGACAGCGTTTCACCTTCGGTCCGTTCTTACTTAATCTCGACAACGGGACGCTGCAGCGGAAGGGGGAGCGCGTGGCGGTTGGGCGCCGGGGCATCTTGCTGTTGGCCGCTCTGCTCAAGCGGCAGGGAGAGATTGTCACCAAAGCGGAGCTCATGGACGCGGCCTGGCCTGGGACCGTCGTCGAGGAGAGCAATCTTTCGGTCCAGATCGCTCTGCTGCGAAAGGCGGTTGGCCTCGCGCCCGATGGCGAGGTGTGGATCACCACCATTCCGCGCATTGGATATTGTTTTCAGGGCTCGATTACGACGTCTGAAGAAGCCGTCGACCAGCCTTCACCAAAGCCGTCGCTGGCGATCCTCCCGTTCGCCAATCTCAGCAACGATACCGATCAGGACTTCTTCGCCGACGGGCTGGCCGACGAGATCATCACGACGTTATCGAAGTTCCCGGGCCTGATTGTGATCGCCCGAAGCTCCAGCTTTGCCTACAAAGGCAAGCCCATGGACGTGCGACGCATCGCCAGCGAACTCGGCGCCCGCTACATCGTCGAAGGGAGTATTCGGAAGAGCGGCGACCGCATCCGCGTGGTCGCACAATTGAGTGATGGGGTGAGCGGTAGCCATTTGTGGGCCGAACGATACGACCGGGAACTTCATGACATGTTCGCGGTGCAGGACGAGATCGCTCGAAAGATCGTTGCTGAGCTAAGCGCCGCGTTGAGCCCAGTTGAGGTCGCCCTATGCCCCGGCGTTGCATCCGGTGGAACGACGCATATGGAAGCCTACCAGTGCTTCCTGCGAGGCCGAGCGATGCAACGGGGCGCGACGCAGAATGTCGCCGTCTTCGAGCGAACGAGCGACCTGTTCCGGCAGGCGATCGCGCTCGATCCCGACTATCCGGCCCCCTATGCGGCGCTAGGCATGGCCCTCGCCCATGCCTATTACAACCGCTGGACCGACGACCCCGAACGCTCGCTCGCCGAAGCCGAAGAACTGGTCGACAAAACGATTGAGCGCGACCCGGGCGAGCCGTTCGCGCACGGCGTGGCCGCATTGGTCGCGATGTACCGGAAAGACTTTAGGCGCTGGGCTCTCGAAGTCGACGAAGCGCTCTCGCTCAACCCGAATTTCGCCCCAGCACTGTCTCTCCGGGCAACGCTGAACATCTATTCGGGGCACCCTCGGGTGGCGATTCGCGATCTGGAGCGGGCCATGCGGCTCGATCCCTATTTCACCCAGGGCTATCTGCACCATCTCGGCGTGGCCCATATCGTTGCCGGCGACTATGAAACAGCCGTAGCGATCCTGCGGGAGCGCATCCTCCTTGTCCCTCAGACAGACATGAGCCGGGCTTATCTCGCTTCGGCACTCGGGAACCTTGGTTATCTCGACGAAGCGCGTGGCGTCTGGGACGAGCTCATCGCCATCAACCCGGCCTACTCGTTCGCCGACCGCATCGCCCGTATGCCCTTCAGGAATCCGGAGGATCTGGCCCGCATCGCGAAGGGTCTGGACAGAGCTGGATTGCTGACATCCTCCGACACGCTTCCCTGAGCATGGGCTATGCCGCGGTCGCGCGACGATAGGCAATCGGGGAACAAGTTCGTAGATCGCACGGCCGTCACCTAGGAGTCGGAGACCCGCCTCAACACGCTTCGCCAAGGCCGTTCCCACCAACGCCCGATATCGCTCGCTTTGATCACGCCCGCCTAAACCTGACCCGGCATACAGCGCGTGTCAGAAGATATGCTTGACGCCCATCATGACACCGAACTGTGAGCCCCCGGGCTGCGGATTACTTCCCGCCGCACCACTGCTGACAGATAGTGCAAGCTGACCGCCGTTGTTGATGTAGCCGGCTGTCGTGTAGACAGAGGTGCGCTTCGAGAAGGCATAGGTGCCGCGCAATGCGTACAGGATCGCCTTGTTGTCGCTGTTGTGAAACTTCAGGTAGTTGACCTGCCCTGCAAGGGTGAAGGCCGGGGTGATGTCGTAAGCGACACCGCCATACCAGAGTTCGCTGCGCGGTGTCGGGCTGCCCTCGTTGTCGCGCCGGATGACACCCAACCCGATCTTGGTCCTGTCCAGCAGCACGTAGCCATTGAGCGACAAGCGGTCATCTTTCAGGCCGCTGCTGGTGAGGCCGGCAAAGGCGCCAGGGCCGCCGCGCTGCGAATCATAGGCCGCAGCCACACCCCAGGTCTTGGTGGCGTACTGGATCAGTGCGGACCATTCCCGACAGGCAGACTTGTCACTAGGGTTCTCCCCCGCGCAGTTGGTGCCGACCGGGCTGGGCCCGGCGTTGACCGTATCGCGCCCGAAACTGTAGGTGGCACCCACGGTCAACCCGCCGAACGTGCCTTTGTATGAAACTGCATTGTCGGCCCGCGCGTTCGGTATATAGCTGTCGAGAGATCCTGTTCCATAGACCTGAGGGCCGAGGATGTCGGGATCGAGCATTGCCCAGAACAGCATGGTGTACTGTCGTCCCAGCGCGATCTGGCCCCAGTCCCCTGACAGGCCGACCAGGGCCTGCCGTCCGAAAAGCCGGCCACCCTGCCCCGAAGTGCCCGCGTCGGGCGCAAAGCCGGACTCCAGGACAAAGACGCTTTTCAGCCCGCCGCCCAAGTCTTCCGTGCCGCGCAGACCCCATCGCGACGGCACGGTACCGGTGACATTGGGTATTCGCACCACGCTTTGCTTGGCCGCGCCGATGTTGCTGACATACTCGACGCCCGTATCGACCACGCCGTAAAGCGTGACCGACTGTGCCGACGCCATGGTCGGCAATGCCGACAATGCCAACGCCGCCAACACAATGCGCGCGCTGCGCGCCTTCTGCTCGTTCTTCATGGTCCCGCTTCTCCTCTTTCCCGCGAGTGGATGATTCTTTTTGTTGGGATCGGGTCATCCGGCTCTTGCCCGGCGACCCTCAAGTCGTGCCGTTCTCCGGCGTCGTCAGTCCTTTGCAGCGGGACGCCGCAACAGCACGAGCGCAGCAAGGGCGGCGATGATCGTGATGGGAATGCTGGCGCCGATGATGGTTGCCGAACTCTTCCCCATCGATAGCAGTTGCCCCGCGAGCATGGGCCCCGCAATCGAGCCAAGGCGGCCCACCGCTACGGCGGCGCCGACACCGGTACCGCGTACGGCCATCGGGTAGTAGGCGGCGGCCAGTGCATACAGCACGGACTGGGCGCCGATGACGAAGAGGCCTGCCATAAACGCACCCATCGCCATCCAGTTCATCCCCGACGCCCCGGCCAGGGTAGCCAGCGCGACGATGACCCCCACGTACATGCCCGAGACCACCGCGGCGGGGCGGCCACGGTCCATCAGCATGCCGATGCACAGGGCGCCCGAGCCGCCGCCGATGTTGAACAGGATCTGCACCCATCCGGCCTGTGCGCGCGTCAGGCCGTTCGAGACCATTAGCGAAGGCAGCCAATTCAGCAGGAAATAGAGAACGATCAGCGTGAAGAAATAACTGATCCAGATGCAGAATGTCGCCGTGGCACGCCGCTCGCCAAACAACGCCCAGCTCACGGGTGGGGGCTTGATGGTGTCGCCCGCGGGCCGGTCGAATCGCCCCGGCTCCTGCAGCATCAACAGCAGCGGAATGACCACCAATGGGCCGAATCCGCCCACATAGAAGATATGGCGCCAGCCGGTATCGCTGGCAAACACAATGGCGATGATGGCCGCGATGGCGCCGCCGAACGGAATGCCGCAGTACATGATGCTGACGGCGGTGTTCCGCAGCCGTGACGGCACGGCCTCGGAGCAAATGGCGATCAGGTTCGGCATGGCACCGCCCAATCCGATGCCGGTCGCAACACGGATCGCAAGCAGGCTCCAGAAGTCCCAGGCTTGCGCGGTGGCGATCGAGAAGATCCCGAACAGCGCGGTCGCCACGATCAGGACTTTCTTGCGGCCGATCCGGTCGGCCAGGCGGCCGCCGAGCATGGCGCCCGGCAAGAGCCCGAACGTGCCGGCGCTGAAGGCCAGTCCCATCTGGCCAACGGAGAGCCCGAACTCGCGCGCCATGCGCGGCGCGGCCACGCCAATCGATTGCAGGTCCAGGCCTTCCAGAAGTGCGACCACGAAACACAGGCCGAGTGTTAGCGCAACGCCGGAAGTCGCTTCGGCGCGTACAGTGGTTGACGCTTGCATGATTACTCCCCTTTTCGAAACAGTCAGTCACCCGGCCACGTCAGTAACGAGGCCGGACGGCGTTTGCGCCGGCTTTCAGCTACAGCGAAAGCGAGACGAGCGCCACCGCGGTGGCCAGCACGGCGCCACCGGCAAACATTGGCTTCATGGAATGTCTCCAGTTTTTGGAAAGGCCTGCAGTTCTCTGCTGCTTAAGGCTAGGAAGCGACGAAGCGAAAGGGGCGTCGCTTCGTCTATATCGTGATCACGTCTTCAGAAACGGTGCCGTAGAGGGCGTCGACAAGTGCGGCGCGGTGGTTAAGCACTGCCCGCTGATTTAGCGTGCCCTTGTCTGTCATTTCGCCGCGATCCAGCGAGGGCGGCTCGTCGAGCAACAGCAGGCGGGCAACGCGTGATGCGCTACCTGTCGCGCTCTCGTTGAGGATCGTCAACATCTGGCTGAAGGCAGACCTGACCGCTGGCGCCGCGAGTACCTCGCGATGACTGGCCGACGGTGCCAGCCCGGATAGGCGCCGGCAATCCTCCATGCGCGGAAAGACCAGCAAGCCGATGTCGTCGCGATCCATGCCGGCAATCGCCACGTCCTGGACGTACGGCGCTCCCGCGGCAAGCACGCGCGCGCGCAGCGGCCCGACGCTGACGAACGTGCCTGAGCTGAGCTTGAAGTCTTCTGCGATACGGCCGTCGAACATGAATCCGAGTTCCGGCTGCTCCGCATCGACAAACTTCAGCGCGTCGCCGCTGCAATAGAAGCCTTCCTCGTCGAAGACCGGCTGTGTCGGTGTTTCCGCCATCCGCCAGTAGCCCTTCATGACGTGGGGACCACGAAAGCGGGCTTCGAGCTTGCCGTTGACGGGCACCAGCTTGACTTCGCATCCCGGCGCCGGCGTGCCGACATAGCCTGCGCGCATGATGGGGGCCGTGGTGAACAGGCAGCATGGCGATGTCTCGGTCATGCCAAGCCCGGCCATGATGCGGATGCGCTCTGCGCAATGCGCTTGCGCCACGCGCTCCAGCCGGTCCCAGGCCTGTTGCGAAAGCCCGGCGCCGCCGAAGAAGTAGATCCGGACGCGCGAGAAGAACCTCTCCCGCAACGCCGCATCGCGCTCCAGCGCGAGGCCGAGCTCTTCCCACCCCTTTGGCACATTGAAGTAAGCGGTCGGGGAGATCTCGCGCAAGTTGCGCAGCGTTTCCTCGAACTTGCCCGGCGCCGGTTTGCCGTCATCGATGTAAAGGGTGCCACCGTTGTACAGCACGATGCCGAAGTTATGGCTGCTGCCAAACGTATGGTTCCAGGGGAGCCAGTCGACCAGTACCGGCGGCTCGATCGTGAAGTCGGGAATGGCTTGCCGCAGCATCTGCTGGTTGCTGCAGAGCATCCGATGCGTGGTCGGGACGGCCTTGGGCTGGCGCGTCGAGCCCGACGTGAACAGGAACTTCACCAGCGTCTCGGGCCCAACCGCGGCTTGTGCGTCGTCCACATTGGTTGGCTGCGTCTGGACCAACGCGTCAAACGCCGTGGCCGTGCGCCCGGGCAAGCTTCCATCGCGCGTCACTACCTCCATATCGGCTGGCACCACGGCGCCGATTGCCCGCGCGAACATCGCGCCGTCCGCTGCGTACACGAGGCCGGGCGTCAGCACCTCGAACACATGGCGCAGCTTGCCGTAGTCGGTCGACACCAGCGAGTAAGGCGGCGACACTGAAGAGAAAGGGATGCCGGCCCACATCGCGCCAAGCGATAACTGCAGGTGCTCGAGGTCATTGCCCGACAGGATCGCTAGCGGGCGCTGCGCGCAAAGCCCACGGTCGAGCAGCGCCTGGCCGATCGCACGGGCACGGGCCAGCATCTCGCGATACGTGATCTCGATCCAGTTGCCCTGCGCGCCGCGCTGAGCTACAAGCACCCGGTCGGGATGCCGCTCGGCACCGGCGGTGAGGCAATCGGTCATCCGGCCGGGGTAGTCCGCCAGTGCTTCGGCGGATGTGATGCGCCAGACGTCTCCATCCTTGTGGCAAATCGCTGTGGCGGTGCTGACGGCGACGGTGCGGTAGCGCGGAGCCGATTCCTGAATAGTCGAGGCGATTGCATTCACGCCGTGTCTCCCTTTATTCCCCGCCTGCCCTGGGCCAGGCAGGCGGTCATTGCGGGCCGTAGCGGCCCTTGACTTCAGATTGGATAGTGGCGCGGTGCATTCTGCACCGTTATCCAGCGAAGATCCGTAAACTCCGCGACAGACGCCTTGCTGCCGAAACGGCCATAGCCGCTGCCCTTCACGCCGCCGAACGGCATCTGCGCTTCATCATGCACCGTGGGGCCATTAATATGGCATATGCCGGACTCGATCCGCTGCGCGACCAGCAAGGCACGCGAGATGTCACGGCTGAACACGGCCGCGGACAGGCCATACTCACTGTCGTTGGCCATGGCGACTGCCTCATCGTCATCCTTCACACGGGCGACGGTCACCACGGGGCCGAAGGACTCCTCGCGATACAGCTTCATGCCGGGCGTGATGCCGTCCACGATCACCGGCTGGAGGATCGCGCCGTCGCTGTGCAAGCCAAGCGGCAGGCTGGCGCCTTGCGTTCGTGCGTCTTCGACGAGCGCCGCGATCTTCCGCACGGCCTGCTCGCTGACCATCGCGCCCAGCACGCTGCCGGCATCGGTCGGATCGCCGGCGCGCAATGTGCGTGCCTTGGCCACGAGTTTTTCGACGAAATCGTCTGCGATCGCCTCATGCACGATCGCACGTTCCGTCGACATGCAGATCTGGCCCTGGTTGAAGAAGGCGCCAAAGGCCACGGCTTCCACCGCAGCGTCGAGGTCGGCGTCCTCGAGCACGAGTACCGGCGCCTTGCCGCCCAACTCCAGCAGCGCGGGCTTGAGATGGCGCGCTGCATGCTGGGCAATGATGCGGCCGACGTGGGTGGAACCGGTAAAGTTCACGCGCCGCACGGCAGGCTGCGCGATCAGGTGCTCCACCACCGCAGCGGCATCCTCCGGCGCATTCGTCACCACATTGACCACACCGTCGCCGAGGCCGGCTTCCTGCAGCACGGTGCCGATAAGCCGGTGGACACCGGGACACGACTCCGAAGCCTTCAGGATGACCGTGTTGCCGCAGGCCAGCGGCATGGCCAATGCACGTGTGCCCAGGATGACCGGGGCATTCCATGGCGCAATGCCGAGCACGACGCCGCACGGCTGGCGCATGGCCATCGCCAGATTGCCTGGCAAGTTGGTCGGTATGATGCTGCCGTCGATCTGGGTGGTCATCGCCGCGGCCTCGCGGAGCATGTTCGCCGCCAGCGTGACGTTGAACCCATACCAGTTGGCCATGCCACCCGTTTCGGCGACGCCGATACGGACGAATTCGTCGATGCGCGCGTCCATCAGATCGGCAGCCTTCAACAGGCGCTGGCGGCGCTCGCCGGGGGCCAGTGCCGCCCAGCGGGGAAACGCATCCGCGGCCGCCTGCACGGCGCGCGTAGCATCGGCCAGGCTTGCAGCAGGCGCGCGGGAGGCCGGCGCGCCGGTAACGGGATTGTGACGTTCAAACATCTTGCCGGTCTCGGCCGCACACGGCTGGCCGTCGATCAGCATGGTGACTTCATGCATGGGTATGTCTCCTCGTTCTGCTCGCCCCGGGGCGATATGGCGCCCCAGGTACCGCGTCTTCAGTCGCGCTTGTAGGTCTGCAGGCCGGGCTTGATCGCTTTGTCGTCGAGAAACTGCTTGAGGCCTTGCTCGCGTCCGTGCTCCGGATCGCGCAGTTGTGCCTGGTCAAGCTTCGCGTAGAGGTAGTCCTCGTTCTGCTCCCACGTCAGCTCGCGGCAGCGCTTGAAGCCGTGCTTGGCCGCACGCAGCACCACAGGGTTCTTTTCCAGCAGTTTGCCGGCCAGCGCGGTCGTATGCTCGCGCAGTTTCGCCTTGGGCACGCTTTCGTTGACCAGGCCCATGGCAGCGGCTTCGACGCCGGTGAATGTGTCGCCCGTCATGATGTAGTGCAGCGCCTTGCGGTGGCCAACCGTATCGGCCATCGCCTTGCTCACGAGATTTCCCGGCGGGATGCCCCAGTTGATCTCGGACAGCCCGAAAACAGCGTCGTCCGCGGCAATCGCCAGATCGCAGGCAACCAGCGGGGAAAAACCGCCGCCGAAACACCAGCCATTGACCATGGCGATGGTCGGCTTGGCATACATGCGCAACAGCTTCCATTGCCACTGGCAGGCATCGCGACGGATCTTTTCTTGGAGGATCTCCGGGCCCGCGTCGACTTCGCGGAAGTACTCCTTCAGGTCCATGCCGGCTGTCCACGCATCACCGGCACCGGTCAGCACCAGCACTTTCGCATCGGCATCGAGTTCGAGCGTTTCCAACACCTGCACCATCTCGGCGTTCAGCGTGGGGCTCATCGCGTTGCGTTTTTCCGGGCGATTGAACGTCACCCAGGCAATACCCTGCTCGACCTTCACATCGACAGTCTTCCAGCGTCCTTCGTAGTTGCTCATTTCAGTGGCTCCTCAATCAGTGGCGGGCTAACGAGTTGCCAATATAATATCAGGTAGCCTGATACAGCAAGTAGATTATCATTGTCGCGCGTAAACCCCTAAACGCAGTCCACGCTGACGAGGATCGAGCATCACAATGGCATCTCAGACAAGACAAAGCGCCAAGGCAAAAGCGCATGCAACCCCTGGCGGGGAGGCGGAAAAGGCCGGTGTGCCGCCAGCGCCGATACGTATCCCCTATCTCATCGGCCGCACCGACCGCGTGGTAAAGCGCCGCTTGAGCGAAGCCCTGGCGCCCCACGGCCTGACGTTGCCGTTGTTCACAGCGATGTCGGTCTTGCACGCACGCGGCAGCCTGTCCAACGCGCAACTGGCAGAGCGCTCATTCATGTCGCCGCAGTCGGCGAACGAGATCGTCAAAACAATGCAGGCGAAAGGCTGGTTGATTCGTGAGCCGGACCCGATGCATGGCCGTATCGTCAAGCTGAGCCTGACCGACAGCGCGCGGGCGCTGCTAGCGAGCTGCGACGAAACGGTGAAGCGACTGGAAGGAGAGATGCTGGACGGGATTGCCGCTGAGCACGTGGCTCTGCTGCAGCAGCTTCTTACGCAGTGTGCACGGAACCTGCGCTAGGGCATTGCATAGCGTGGAAGCGCGCACTGTAGGCCACCAATGTGTACCGGTGCTAACAGGCCTTGGCGATCCTTGCCGATACAGTGAGAACGGCCTTCGGCTCGAGAAAAGCCTCGAGCCCGAACGTGCCGTATTCGCGGCCGATACCAGATTGCTTGAAGCCGCCGAATGGCGCGGCCGGTTCGTGTGCCAGCGTGTTGACTAGTACTCGACCCGCTTCGATTCGCCGTGCGAGCTCGCGCGCACGCTGGTCATCCGCCGAAAACACGTACGCTTGCAAGCCGTAATCGGTGTCGTTGGCGATAGCAACCGCATCTTCAGTATCGCGGTACGTGATAATCGACAGCACAGGACCGAAGATCTCTTCGCGGGCAATCGCCATGTCGTTGGCCACATCGCTGAAGACGGTCGGACGCACGAACCATCCTGCATCGATGCCATCTGGCCGGCCTTCGCCTCCCGCGATCAGACGCGCACCTGAGTCGATACCGATACGGATATAGCGCTGCACGCGTTCCCACTGCTTCTGGCTGACCATTGGGCCGACAGTCGTGCGCGGATCGCGCGGATCGCCTGCCTGCGTGCGCGCAACTTCTTGCTGCACCCGCGCTTCGAATTCCGCGAGCCGCTGCTGCGGCACCAGAATACGCGTACCCGCGATGCACGCCTGGCCGCTATTCATGAAGCCGGCCTGAATCACGAGCGGTACCACCTCGTCGAAGTTCGCGTCGTCGAGCACGAGCACCGGCGACTTGCCGCCAAGTTCGAGCGTCACGCGCTTCAACGTCTCGGCACCCGCGCGCAGAATCGTCTTGCCGACCACGGTCGAACCGGTGAACGACAGCTTTGCGACGTCCGGGTGCGAACTGATCTGCGCGCCGACCGTTTCGCCGCGTCCCGTCACGATGTTGAACACGCCCGGCGGCAAGCCGGCTTCGTGCAACGCTTCGGTGACGATGCGCGTCTGGATCGCGCTCATCTCGCTTGGCTTGATGACGGCCGTGCAGCCCGCAGCCAGCGCGGCGGCGAGCTTGCCACAGATGAAGCCCGCGTTACTGTTCCACGGCGTAATCAGACCGGCGACACCTAGCGGCTGCATCAGGACCTCAGCAGTGCCTGCGCGATGCGTGAACGCATAGTCCTGCAGCACCTTGGCCGCTTCGAGCAGCACATTGCTCGCGTGCTGCGCCATCCAGCGACCGCGCGATACGGGCGCTCCATATTCCTCCGTGATCGCCTCGTACAACTCGTCCTCTTTGGCGACGACGGCTTCGTGCATGCGCTTGAGCATGTCGATGCGCTCGCGCTTGTTGGTGCGGGAGAACGCGGGAAACGCGCGCTTTGCGGCGGCGATCGCATCGCGCGCGTCTTGCGCGTCGGCGAGACGCGCGCGCCCGATTACCTGCTCGGTCGCCGGATTGAAGAGGTTGAACAGTTCGTCGCCGTGCGGTGTAACGAACGCGCCGTCGATATAGATTTTGTCGATGATCTGCATGGCTGCCACCAGAAAACGTTCCAGACGACGAAAGATAGACCCGATGCATTGCGCTGACTATTCGTATAATATGGCACGTTCTGTTGAAAAAATTGGGACAATGAAGACATCGGGCTTGGGCGAACTGGAGGCGGTGCTGGCCGTCGCGCGTCATCGCAGCTTTCGCGGGGCCGCGACGGATCTGGGCATGTCGACGTCTGCGCTCAGTCATGCTGTGGCGGCGCTTGAAGCGCGTATCGGCGTACGGCTCTTCAATCGCACGACGCGCAGCGTGTCGTTGTCGGAAGCCGGCGCGCAGTTCGTCGACAGCGTCGCGCCCGCACTCTCCACGATCCGCGTCGCGATCGAACAGGCCGGTAGCTTCCGCGACACCCCGTCGGGCACGCTGCGTATCAATGCGTCAACCGGCGCGGCCAGGCAGGTGATGCCGCTCTTCATCGAATTCCTGCAGCGCTATCCGGAGATGAAGCTCGATCTGGTCACCGAAGGGCGCCTGATCGATATAGTCGCCGAAGGCTTCGATGCTGGCATTCGGCTGACCGGAACGGTGCCGCAGGAGATGATCGCGGTGCCGTTCGGTGACAGGCAGCGCTTTGCCGTGGTCGGCAGTCCAGCCTATTTTGCGCAGCAAAAACCGCCGCGCACGCCCGCCGATCTGAACGCACACCGCTGCATCCGCTCACGCATGCCGAGCGGCGCAATATATCAGTGGGAGTTCGAGCGGCACGGCGAAACGTTGCGTATCGACGGCAAAGGCGCGCTGACGCTCGACGAGCCGGGCCTGATGCTGGCGGCGGCGCGTGCCGGTCTCGGTCTTGCGTATCTGACCGAATGGAATGTCGCCGCGGATCTGGAAGCTGGCACGCTGGTTCGCGTGCTGGACGATTGGACACCCCCGCTCGACGGCCTCTGTCTATACTATCCGGGCCGCCGCCACGTGCCGGCCGGACTGCGCGCGCTGATCGACATGATCCGCGAACACGCCGACGCGCGGCGGGCCCGCCGTCAGCGCACGTCCGCATAGGGAACGGAGTCCGGCGCACGGACTTGGTGTGTTGCATCGACCGGTTGAATCCTCAGCCGAATCCGGACATTCGCCTCAGTCAAATTTATCTTTGTCGTTTTTGTCGCGCATGCCGAGTTGATCGCCTTCGTGAAACTAACCCCGTCGAAAGATCACTTTGATGCATGCCGGCGGCGGCGTTGATCGAAGGTCACCGATCTTGACTGGCCGCTGCGGCAGCATCGCTGCGCAGGCGGGGTTTCGTGCAATCTTCCGTCGAAACCAGATACCAGCTCGGCTTAGTCTTCCAGGTGGAAACAGTCACCGGAGTTGGCCCGAACGCAGCCTTCGGAGCGATCCCTGAACTATGCTCCCCCGGCCGCCTCGACTCTCCCACCCCGCAATTCGGCGAAGAACCCGAAAAAAAAGCCCGCGATCGATGGCGGGCTGGGGAAGGGTCAGGGGCGTTCAGGGAACGACCCGGGCTTAGTGTGAATACATTGCAAACATGACGCGACCCCACTCGAGAGGGGTCGCACGCGCGGCGCATTCGGTCATTGCCTCAAGCTTGTCTCGCGCGCTCGAACAATTCACGCGCGAGCCCGCGATGCTGTGCAAGGACGCGCGGCAACTCCACCGTCTGCAACTCGCCATCGCGCACCACCACCTTGCCGTTGATCACGCTGGTGGCGACATTGCCCGGCGTGCAGAACACCAGCGCCGCCACCGGATCGTGGCCCGCGCCGGCGTAGCCCACCTGCTCCATGTCGAAGGACACGAAATCGGCCGACATGCCAGGTGCCAGCGCGCCAATATCGTCGCGGCCCAGCACGCGCGCGCCGCCCAGCGTAGCGATCTCCAGCGCCTCGCGCGCGCTCATGGCGGCGGGCCCGTAACCCACGCGCTGCAGCAGCATGGCCTGGCGCACCTCCCCCAGCATATGGGCGCCATCGTTCGACGCGCTGCCATCCACGCCCAGGCCGACCGGCACGCCGGCATCGCGCATTGTGCGCACCGGCGCAATGCCCGACGCCAGGCGCATGTTCGAGCAAGGGCAATGGGCAACGCCCGTGCCGGTGCGGGCAAACAGCGCGATGCCTTCATCGTCCAGCTTGACGCAGTGGGCGTGCCATACGTCGGGGCCGACCCAGCCGAGTTCCTCGGCGTACTGGGCCGGCGTGAGGCCGAACTTCTCGCGCGAGTAGGCGATGTCGTTATCGTTCTCGGCCAGGTGGGTGTGCATCGACACGCCATAGTTGCGCGCCAGCAGCGCCGACTCGCGCATCAGGTCGCGCGAGACGGAAAACGGCGAGCACGGCGCCACCACCACGCGCAGCATGGCGTGGCGCGATGCGTCGTGGTACTGCTCGATCAGCCGCTGGCTGTCTTTCAGGATGGCGTGCTCCTCCTCCACCACCGAATCGGGCGGCAGGCCACCCTTGCTGCGGCCCACGCTCATCGATCCGCGCGCGGCATGAAAACGCATGCCCATTGCTGCCGCGGCGGCAATGGAATCGTCCAGGCGCGAGCCGTTGGGATACAGGTACAGGTGATCGCTGGTGGTGGTGCAGCCGGACAGCATCAACTCGGCCATCGCGGTGCGGGTCGACACATCGATCATTTCCGGCGTCAGGTGCGACCACAACATATAGAGGTTGGTGAGCCACGTGAACAGCTCGGCGTCCTGCGCCGCCGGCACGGCGCGGGTCAGGCTCTGGTACATGTGGTGGTGCGTGTTGACCAGCCCGGGGATCACCACCTTGCCACGCATGTCGATCACCTCGGCACTGCCCTCGTCGATCAGCCGGCGGTATTGCGGCGGCACCTCGGCGGTGGCGCCTACCCATTCGATCGTCGGGCCTGGCGCCACCAGCGCGCCGCCCGGAATCTCGCGGCGTTGCGCATCCATGGTCACCAGGATGTCGGCATTGATAAGGATGAGGGTCATGGCAGGGTCTTCGGGTGGGCAGCGCAAGGGAGTGGACACGGGGCCGGCGCATCATGCGGCCCGGCCCAGACAGTCTAAGACGCCAGCGGGCCTTGGCAAAGCATCGATTTCCACCGACGGTGTGCGCAAAAACAGCACAACCGAGCGCACTGCGCCGCTAACGCACCGCCGCAAACAGTGCCACCAGGCCCTCGCCAATCCGCTCGGCCATCAGTTCCGCCGCCGCGCTCAGCGGATTGCGCGCGCGCGCGACCAGCCGCAGCGTCTGGCACGGCAACTGGCCGTCGCGCAGCGGTACCCAGGCCAGCGCCCCGCGCTCCCGCTCCTCCAGCACGTCGAGCGGATTCAAGAAAGCGATGCCGGCGCCAAGCATGACCAGGCGGCGCATCAGCGCGGTCGAGGTGGTCTCGGTCACCGGCAACACCTCGATCGCGGCTCGCGCGAAGGCCTCATCGAGGATGGCGCGAATCGACATCGACGGCGCGGGCAGGATCACCGGGCAGGCCAGGCACTCGCTGAGCAGTGTCGACGGCAGCGCGGCCAGCGCATGCCCGGGCGCCACCACCGCGCCGATATGCCAGTCGTTGCTGGCCAGGATGCGGAAGGCGGCGATATCGGGCAGGTCGTAGGCAAGGCCAAGGTCGACGTCGCCGCGCTCCACGGCGCTGACAATATCGGCCACGGGCAGATCCAGCAGGCGCACCAGGATGCCCGGATACTGCTGGCGGAATGCATGCACCAGCGACGGCATCAGCGAACCGGCCAGGCCGGCCGTGGTAGCCACGGTGACCTCGCCCTGGCGCACGCCCTTCACGGCCTCGATACGGCTGCGCAGCAGTGCGTGCTCACGCAGCGTCTGGCGCACGTGCGCCAGCACCATCTCGCCCAGCGGGGTCAGGCGCAGGCGTTTGTTGATGCGCTCGAACAAGGGCGCGCCCAGTTCCGTCTCCAGGTCCAGGATCTGCCGGTTGATCGCGCTCGGCGCCACGTGCAGATGCAGCGCGGCCTGGCGGATCGATCCGCGGCTCACCACCTCGTCGAGGTAGCGCAGGACTCTGGCATGCATGACGGACTCCGGATTCTGGCGTTGGATTCAGCGCGGCAGCGGCATCCCGCGCCTGGGAAGACGAGCGCATTGTAGCCGTTGGCCAGGCGCACGAAATCCGTGTTGCGCTGACAGTCTTTCCAGGCGGCATGGAGTACGCTGACATCAGTTGCCAGCCGATGGTGGCCGGCCCGCCTCGATACCCTGCCAGCGCTCGGCGCTCCGACTTCCATGGCCACGAAGACAAGCAGCAAAAAGACCGGCACGAAGACCGCCGGAAAGCGCAGCGCCAAGCCACGCACGCCTGGCCCGGCAAAACGCCAGGAAGAACTGATGCGGTGCCGGAACCTGAAGATGGCGCGCTCTGCCCATGCGTACGTGCGCGGCAACACGCGCAAGTTCTACGAATGGCTGGAGGCCAAGCAGCCGCACGCCCTGCCCGAGGGCCCGGCCATCTGGATCTGCGGCGACTGCCATTTGGGCAACCTTGGTCCGATCGCCGATATCCAGGGCCACGTCTACATCCAGATCCGCGACCTTGACCAGACCGTGATCGGCAACCCGGCGCACGACCTGATCCGCCTCGCGCTGTCGCTGGCCACCGCCGCGCGCGGCTCGGACCTGCCGGGCGTGATTACCGCGCGCATGCTGGAAAGCCTGATGGTGGGCTATGAAAGCGCTTTCGATAATCCCGACGCCGCGGCAGGCCTGACTTCGCGCCGGCCTGTCGCGGTACGTACCGTGATGCGCCAGGCCCTGGGGCGCAAATGGAAGCATCTCGCGCGCGAACGCCTGCAGGACACCACCCCCTCCATTCCGCTCGGCAACCGGTTCTGGCGGCTCGCCCCGGACGAGCGGCGCGCAATCCGCGCCCTCTTCGAGCGGCGCGAGATCGCCCACCTCGCCACGCAGCTGACCTCCCGCGACGAAGGCGCGCGCGTGGAGGTGATGGACGCCGCCTACTGGGTCAAGGGCTGCAGCTCGCTGGGACGATTGCGCTTCGCCGCACTGCTGTCCGTAGGCAGCAATGACAGCCCCAATTCCGAAATCTGCCTGATCGATATCAAGGAAGCGGTGCAGGCTGCCGCGCCGGGCTACCCCAAGGCGAACATGCCGCGCGGCAATGGCGAGCGGGTAGTGGAAGGCGCCCGGCATCTCTCGCCGGCACTGGGCGATCGCATTCTTTCCGCGCAATTGCTCGACAAGGCCGTCTTCATCCGCGAGTTGCTGCCCCAGGACCTGAAGCTGGCAATCGAGACGCTGCCACAGGACGAAGCCAGCCGCGTCGCGATGTACCTGGGCGAGGTGCTCGGCAACGCCCACGCGCGCCAGATGGATCTGGCCACCCAGCGCACCTGGCTGCGCGAACTGGCGCGCAATCGCTCCAAGCAGCTGGATGCGCCGTCCTGGCTATGGACCAGCGTGCTGGACCTGATTGCCAGCCATGAGGTCGGCTATCTCGAACACTGCCGCAAATTCGCGCTGGGCCCGGCGGCACACATCTAAGCGCAAATAGCTGTTGCAATGTCACAATCTGCCCTCTATAATCTTGGACTTCGTTGGGGCGTTAGCTCAGTTGGTAGAGCAGCGGACTCTTAATCCGTAGGTCGAGTGTTCGAGTCACTCACGCCCCACCAGCGAATTCTAAAAGCCGGAAGCAGCAATGCTTCCGGCTTTTTCCATTGGCGTCCATTGGCGCGCCAAACCCTCCCACACCACGACACATACGCGGGTTGATACCGATTCCGCCGGCTACGCTTTCACGGTTGAATTGCGCCTGGAGCACAATGCGGAACATGGTTCCGCATCACGGAACCCATCCGATATCTCCAGCGTCCCGCGGCAGGCAGGAACGAGGGCAACAAGCGCGACGCAGATCGCCGTGCCCCAACCCGCGCCCGCCCGGGCCGTCATTAGACCTAGAACCCTCGGGAGCCTCTCTTGAAAGCAGTATTGAATGTCGGCAGCGCAGCTTGCCTGGCCCTCCTTGGCCTGTGCCAGAGCGCCTTTGCACAAACCTACCCGACCAAGCCGATCCGCCTGATCGTGCCGTTCGCCGCGGGCGGCACCACGGACATCGTGGGCCGCGCGGTGGCCGACGGCATCGGCCGTGAGCTTGGCCAGGTCGTGGTGGTAGAGAACCGCGGCGGCGGCGGCGGCGCGATCGGCGCCGACGCGCTGGCCAAATCCGCGCCCGATGGCTACACGCTGGGCATTGCCACGGTCAGCACCATGGCGACCAACCCCGCCACCAACGCCCGCAACCCCTACGATCCGATCAAGGACTTCGCGCCCATTACCAACCTGGTCAATGTGCCGAACGTGTTGACGATCAACCCCAAGGTGCCGGCCAAGAACCTGCAGGAGTTCATCGCGCTGGTCAAGGCTAACCCCGGCAAATACAGCTACGCGTCGGCAGGCAAAGGCAGCATCTCCCACCTCGACGGCGAACTGTTCAAGTTCCTGACCAAGACCGACATGGTCCACATCCCTTACCGTGGATCGGGCCCAGCGCTGAACGACACGCTGGCCGGCCAGGTCAGCGGCCAGTTCGACAACCTGCCCTCGTCCATGCCGCACATCCAGGCCGGCAAGCTGCGCGCCCTCGCGGTGGCGGCGCCCAAGCGCGTGGATGGCTTGCCCGATGTGCCGACCTTTGCCGAAGCCGGCATGAAGGACATGAACAACATGGCCTGGTACGGCCTGGTGGCACCCGCCGGCACGCCTGCCGCGATCATCGCCAAGGTGCATGACGCGGCCGTGAAGACCTTGCAGGACCCGAACGTGAAGCGCCGCCTGGCGGAGAGCGGCGCCTACCCTGACGGCAACACGCCGCAGCAGTACGCCGCGCAGATCAAGCGCGAGCTGGAAGTGCGCAAGAAGATCGCGCACGACCAGAACATTACGCTCGAGTAACGTCGCAATGGCCCGGCTGCCTGCAGCCGGGCCTTGCCAGGGCTCGCGCTTTCGGCACCCCCGCCCTAAAGCATCCCTCCAGCACCCTTCCCCTTTCCCATAAGCGCTCCCCCAAAAAAACGCTTGCCTTGATCTGGCGCAGAACCTGCCAGGCAAATACGCGGTTCAATACAGTGGGAAGAAAGATTAACTTCGCAGGATCATCCCAAGTCGGTAGAGTCACCCTGGTCTGACGACCATTTTTGCGGCCATGCCCCCTGCCCGTGGCCATTGCTCACGAACTACCCACGCTTTACTCACGAGGATGAAAATGCGCAACAAGACCGTACCCGCCCTGATCATCGTCGCCCTGACCGCCTTTGGCGGCGCGCAGCTGGCGCACGCCCAGAAGAACTACACCGATGGTGGCGACCTTTACGGCGGCGCCCATACCAACAAGACCGACCCGAACAAGAGCGCCGCCAAGTCGGGCAAGTTCGATCCATACACGGATGGCGCGAAGAAATCGACCAAGTCGAACCTGAACGCTTCCGGCACCAAGAAGAAGGCCGATCCCTATACGGACGGGGCAAAGGCTGGCAAGCCCGATCCGTACACCGACGGTGCCAAGGCCGGCAAGCCTGACCCATACACGGACGGTGCCAAGGCCGGCAAGTTCGATCCCTATACCGACGGCGCCAAGGCCAAGCAGTAAGCCGCGGCAGCAGCAGCAGCAGCAGCAGCAAGCAGCAGCCCGTCCCGCCGGATGGTGCGCCAGCGCACCATCCGGGCC
>NZ_BAAILO010000460.1:129188-180750 GCF_054589115.1 Cupriavidus sp. 8B
AAACGCCGTCTGAGCCAGATGGCGCCGCATGTGGAAATGTGCGAGATATCCGAGAATGCATTCGGAAGCCCGCCTGCTGCGTGAACCGTAGCGCAGGCTTACCCTTTCGCTATCCCGGACCTCTCCCTTTCGGAGACCATCATGCTAGACCTGCTGATCCTAATGGCTTCCTCCCTGGTGCTGGCTGTGCTCATCTTCAAGGGATAAGGCTGAAGGACGACGAGGAAGCTCAAAGCACAAGCCGCCTCAGGCTGCGGCCAGGGCCGCCTTCGTGCCACCCATCGTGCCCTCCTCGCGCAAGCGCGCGTGCCAGGCCAGCGCCTCTTCGATGAGGTGCGGCGTATGCCCGCCGCGGCGCGTGGCGCGCGCCGCGTAATCACGCAACAACTCCCGATACAGCGGATCGGCGCAATTGGCGATGACCTGCTGCGCGCGCTCGCGCGGCGCCAGGCCGCGCAGATCGGCCAGGCCGTGCTCGGTCACGATGATGTCGACATCATGCTCGGTATGATCCACGTGGGACACCATCGGCACGATGCTGGAGATGGCGCCGGCCTTGGCCACCGACTTGGTGACGAACACCGACAAATGCGCATTGCGCGCAAAGTCTCCCGACCCGCCGATCCCGTTCATCATGTGCGTGCCGCCCACATGCGTGGAGTTCACGTTGCCGTAGATATCGCACTCCAGCGCCGTGTTGATGGTGATCAGCCCGAGCCGGCGCAGCAGCTCCGGATGGTTGCTGATCTCCTGCGGGCGCAGGATCACACGGGTCTTGTAACGCTCCAGGTCTGCCAGGAAGCGCGCATAGACGGCGCCGGTCAAGGTCACCGACGACGCCGAGGCAAAGCGCAGCCGGCCGGCGTCGAGCAACTCGATGGTGCTGTCCTGCAGCACCTCCGAATACATCGTGAGGTCGCGGAAGGGGGAATCGATCAGGCCATGCAGCACGGCATTGGCGATCGTGCCGATGCCGGCCTGCAGCGGCTGCAGCGACGGCGCCAGCCGGCCTGTCCGCACTTCATGCGACAGGAAATCGTTCAGGTGCCCGGCGATCTGGCGCGTCTCCTGGTCGGGCGGCAGCGCATTGGACGGGCTGTCGTCCTTTTGCGTGATCACGATGGCGGCGATCTTCGCGGGGTCCACCGGGATATAGGGCAAGCCGATGCGCTGGTCCACCGAGACCAGCGCAATGGGCTGGCGATGGGGCCGCGGTGTCGGCAGGTAGATGTCGTGCAGGCCTTCCAGGCCGGCCGGCATATTGAGGTTGATCTCGACGATCACCTTCTGCGCCAGCATCGCGAAGCTCGCGGAGTTGCCGACCGAAGTCGACGGCACGATGCCGCCGGATTCGGTGATCGCAACCGCTTCCACCACCGCCACGTCCACCGGCGCGATCTGCCGCCCGCGCAGTTGCTCCACGGTTTCGGACAGGTGCTGGTCGACGAACATCACCTCGCCCGCGTTGATCTTGCGCCGCAAGGTGGCGTCCACCTGGAACGGCAGGCGCCGCGCCAGCACGTTGGCCTCGGCCAGCATCTTGTCGGTGTCGTTGCCCAGCGAGGCGCCGGTCATCAGCGTGATGCGCAGCGGCTCGTGCGCCGCGCGCTTTGCCAGCGCTTGCGGCACCGCCTTGCAGTCGCCTGCGCGGGTGAACCCGCTCATGCCGACGGTCATGCCGTCCCGGATCATCGCCGCCGCGGCCTCGGCTGGCATGACCTTGTCGAGCAGGCTGGCCACCCGGATACGTTCTTTGTACATCTTATGTCTCCATGATGCCTGTCCCGGCCAGTGAGGCCGTGCCGCGCGCCGCGGCAAGGCCCGGCGCCCAGCTCGGCTCGCGCTTCCTACCGGCGGGTAAGGCGCAGACAGGCAGTGTAGCCACGGCAGGTACATTCCTGCGGCGATATAAAATCATGAAAACCAGTCGTAAATCTCATACACCCCGACGCCCGCGCAGCCTGGCGCGGGCAAGGCCAGCCGGCCCTGCCCTGCAGCGCACTTTGTGCGCGGTGCCCCCCTTTATGCTCTACAGTAGTTAGCACGATCATGCTGCCAGGGCGCAGGCACCGCGCGACGCGCGTCGCGCGGGCCAGCGCCGGCAACCGACTGCCAAAAAACAGCCGTCTGGGGGAGACACCATGCTTGCGGAAAGCGAAGCGCGACTGGCCCAGTTGCTGGCCGACCTGATGCAGTTCGCCCAGGGGCGCCTGCCCGGCGACATGTTCGTCCAGGCCGAGCCATTCCTGCGGCACTACTACGACCTGGCGGACGCCGACGACCTGCTCAAGCGGGACGTAGCCGATCTCTACGGCGCGGTCATGGCGCACTGGCAGACCGCCCAGCGCTTTGTCCCGGGCAATGCACGGCTGCGCGTCTACAACCCCAACCTCGAGCAGCACGGCTGGCACTCCGACCACACAGTGGTGGAGATCGTCAACGACGACATGCCGTTCCTGGTCGACTCGGTCACCATGGAGATCAACCGGCTCGGGCTGGCCCTGCACTCCGCGATCCACCCCGTGTTCCGGGTCTGGCGCAACGCGGACGGCACCATCGCCAAGGTGGGACTGGGCAGCGAGGGCGATGTCGCCGCGAGCGAGCCCGCCGGTGGCCCCCGGCTCGAATCCTTCATCCATTTCGAAGTGGACCGCTGCGGCGACACCGCCACGCAGGAAGCCTTGCGCAACGGCATTGCCCGCGTGCTGGGCGATGTGCGCGCTGCGGTGCAAGACTGGCCGGCGATGACCGCCATCACCCGCGCCACCATCGACACGCTGGCGCAGGGCCCGGAGGGCAAGCAGCCCGAGACGCAGGAAGCCTGCGCCTTCCTGCAGTGGATGCTGGACGAGCACTTCACCTTCCTCGGCCAGCGCGACTATGAACTGGTTACCCAGAACGACCGCTTCTACCTGCGCGGCGTGCCCGGCTCTGGCGCCGGCATCCTGAGCGAGAGCCTGCGCCCGCCCGAGGCGGAAACGCTGACCGAGCTGCCCGCGGCGGCCACCTCGGTCATCGAAGGCAGATCGCCGATCTTCGTCACCAAGGCCAATTCGCGCTCCACCGTGCACCGGCCCGGCTACCTGGACTACATCGGCATCAAGCTGACCGACGCCAACGGCAAGCTCTTTGGCGAGCGGCGCTTCGTGGGCCTCTACACCTCCACCACCTACATGATGTCGTGCGCGGACATCCCGCTGCTGCGGCGCAAGTTCGCCAACATCCTGGCGCGCGCGGGCTTCCTGACCAAGGGCCATCTCTACAAGTCGCTGGTGACCATCATCGAGCAGTACCCGCGCGACGAACTGTTCCAGGCCGAGGAAGACGAACTGTTCCACATCACGCTGGGCATCCTGCGCCTGCAGGAGCATCAGCGCATCCGGCTGTTCGTGCGGCGCGACCGCTTCGACCGCTTCGTCTCCTGCCTGGTCTTCGTGCCGCGCGACAAGTACAACACGGACCTGCGCCAGCGCATCCAGAAGCTGCTGATGACCGCCTTTCGCGGCAACAGCTGCGAATTCACGCCGCAACTCTCCGAGTCGCCGCTCGCGCGCATCCAGCTGATCGTGCGCGGCGAGCCCGGCACCATGCCCGAGGTCAACCCGGACGAGCTGGAAGAGCGCATCTTGCAGGCCGCCCGCCGCTGGCAGGACGACCTTGCCGCCGCCCTGCTCGACAGCACCGGCGAGGAGCAAGGCAACCGCTTGCTGCGCCGCTACGGCGACTCCTTCCCGGCCGGCTACCGCGAGGACTACCCGGCCCGCACCGCCGTGCGGGATATCGAGCTGATGGAGGCGGCGCAGGCCACCGGCGGCATCGCCATGAACCTGTACCGGCCCATCGAAGCCGCGCCCGGCGCATTCCGCTTCAAGGTCTACCGCGCGCGCGAGCCGATCGCACTGTCGCTCAGCCTGCCGATGCTCGAGCACCTTGGCGTGCGCGTGGACGAAGAGCGTCCCTACCTGATCGAGCCCAACGGCGCGGCGCCGGTGTGGGTCCATGATTTCGGGCTGGAAATGGCCGATGGCGTCGCGGCCGGCATCGACCTCGGGGCCGATATCGCGCGCATCAAGGCGCTGTTCGAGGACGCCTTCGCGCGCGCCTGGAACGGCGAGATCGAGAACGACGACTTCAACCGCCTGGTGCTGCGCGCCGAGCTGGCCGCGCGCGACGTGACCATCCTGCGCGCCTATGCCCGCTATCTTCGCCAGGTCGGGTCGACCTTCAGCGATGCATACATCGAGCGGGCGCTGACCGGCAACCCGGCCATTGCCTCCCGCTTCGTGGAACTGTTCGTGGCGCGCTTCGACCCCGCCACGCAAGCCGCCCGCGCGGCGCGCTGCGAGCGCCTGCAGCAAGCCATCGGCACGGCGCTGGACCAGGTGCCCAACCTTGACGAAGACCGCATCCTGCGCCTGTTCCTGGGTGTGATCAACGCCACGGTGCGCACCAACTATTTCCGCAACGGTCCCGACGGCGGGCCGCGCCCTTACCTGTCGTTCAAGTTCAATCCCGCGCTGGTGCCTGGCCTGCCCCAGCCGCGCCCGATGTTCGAGATCTGGGTCTACTCCCCGCGCGTGGAAGGCGTGCACCTGCGCGGCGGCCCGGTGGCGCGCGGCGGCCTGCGCTGGTCCGACCGGCGCGAGGATTTCCGCACCGAAGTGCTGGGGCTGATGAAGGCGCAGATGGTGAAGAACACGGTGATCGTGCCGGTGGGCAGCAAGGGCGGGTTCGTGGTCAAGCGCCCGCCGCCGGCGAACGACCGCGACGCCTTCCTGCAGGAAGGCATTGCCTGCTACCAGACCTTCCTGCGCGGCCTGCTCGACGTCACCGACAACCGCGTCGCCGGCACCCTGGTGCCGCCGCCGGAAGTGGTGCGCGAAGATGGCGACGATCCCTACCTGGTGGTTGCGGCGGACAAAGGCACGGCCAGCTTCTCCGACTATGCCAACGCCATCTCCGCGGAGTACGGCTTCTGGCTCGGAGACGCCTTTGCCTCAGGCGGCTCGGTCGGCTACGACCACAAGAAGATGGCCATCACCGCGCGGGGTGCATGGGAATCGGTGAAGCGCCATTTCCGCGAGATGGGTACCGACATCCAGTCCACCGATTTCACCGTCGCCGGGATCGGCGACATGTCGGGCGATGTCTTCGGCAACGGCATGCTGCTGTCGCCCCACATCAAGCTGGTGGCCGCGTTCGACCATCGGCATATCTTTCTCGACCCCACCCCCGACCCCGCCACCAGCCTGCGCGAGCGCCAGCGCATCTTCGAGCTGCCGCGCTCCAGCTGGGCCGACTATGACATGAGCCTGGTCTCCGCCGGCGGCGGCTTGTTCCCGCGCACGGCCAAGACCATCGCGATCACACCCGAGGTGCAGGCCTGCCTTGGCATCAGCGCCACGACGCTCTCGCCCGCCGAACTGGTCCACGCGATCCTGCTGGCACCGGTCGACCTGCTCTACAACGGCGGTATCGGCACCTATGTGAAATCCAGCCACGAGAGCCACCTGCAAGTGGGCGACCGCAGCAACGACGCGGTGCGCGTCAACGGCGCCGAACTGCGCTGCAAGGTGGTGGGCGAAGGGGGCAACCTTGGCTTCACGCAGCTTGGCCGCATCGAGTTCGCGCTCAATGGCGGGCGCATCAACACCGATGCGATCGACAACTCCGCCGGCGTCGATTGCTCCGACCATGAGGTCAATATCAAGATCCTGCTGGGGCTGGTGGTGGCGGATGGCGAGATGACCGAGAAGCAACGCAACAAGCTGCTGGCGGAAATGACGGATGAAGTCGGCTTGCTGGTGCTCGAGGACAACTACTACCAGAGCCAGGCGCTGTCGGTTGCCGGGCGCAACGCCGCCGCGCTGCTCGACGCGGAAGGCCGGCTGATCCGCTGGCTGGAGCGCGCCGGCCGCCTCAAGCGCGCGCTGGAATTCCTCCCGACCGAGGACGAGCTGGGTGAGCGCAAGGCCGCCGGGCTTGGCCTCACCTCGCCCGAACGCGCGGTGCTGCTGGCCTACAGCAAGATGTGGCTGTACGACGAGTTGCTCACGTCGGCGCTGCCAGAGGACCCGCTGGTGGCCGGCCTCTTGCCCGCCTATTTCCCGCAGCCGCTGCGCCAGCGGCACGCCGACACCATGCTGCGCCATCCGCTGCGCCGGGAGATCCTGGCCACGCACCTCACCAACACGCTGGTCAACCGCATCGGCGCCACCTTTGTCCACCGCATGCAGGAGGAAACCGATGCGCGTCCCGCGGACATCGTGCGCGCCTGCCTGATTGCACGCGACGTGTTCGGCCTGGACCCGCTCTGGTTGCGCATCGACGCGCTGGACAACCGGGTCGACGACGACGTGCAGGCGCGCATGTTCGTCGCCGTGGGACGGCTGCTGGAACACGCCAGCCTGTGGTTCCTGCGGCATCCGCACGCGGGTGGCCCCACCGATGGCAACAGCGCGCGCTACGCCGAAGCCGCGGCCTGGCTCACACCGCAGCTGCCCGCGTTGCTGGCCGGGCCGGAGGCCACGGCGCTGGCGGAACGGCGGCAGGCTCTGAGCCAGTCCGGCGTGGACGATGAACTGGCCCTGTGCGTAGCCGCGGGGGAAATCTCCGCGGCGGCGCTGGATATCGCCGAGGTGGCAGGGGCTACGCAGCGCAGTCTGGCACTGGTGGCGGGCGTCTATTTTGCGCTCGATACGGAGTTCAGTTTTGGCTGGCTGCGCGAACGCGCCCTGGCCTTGCCCGCCGACAGCCACTGGGACCTGCTGGCGCGCACCACGACGCTGGAAGACCTCGGGCGCCTCAAGCGCGCGCTGACAGTCAGCGTGCTGGCGCAGCCGCAGGAACTGGATACGCCGGCACAGCTGATCGAGGCATGGCGCGGCGGGCGCCAGGCGCAGATCGAGCGCTTCTCGCGCATGCTGGCGGATCAGCGTGCATCGGGCGCGGCCGGCTTGTCGATGCTGTCGGTGGCGGTACGGGAAATCGGCTTGCTGGAGCGCAGCCAGCAAGCCGGGTAGACGCAGGCGCGGCCGATTGGAGACAATGGGGGCCTTAGCCAGCGCGCTTGCACCGGACACCCGATGAACAAACCCGTCAAAGCCGCGATTGCCGCGGTGATCGTCGTTGCTGCCACCAGCTACGCCAGCCCTTACTGGGCGCTCTACCAGATGCGCTCTGCCATCGAAGCGCGCGATGCTGACAAGTTCTCCCGCTATGTCGACTATCCGGCCCTGCGGGAAAGCCTGAAGGCGCAACTGACGCTGAGCCTGCAGCAGAAGCTCGGCACGCCCGCCTTGCAGAACACGCCCTTTGCCGGGATCGGGCAGGCAATCGGCCTGGCGGTCATCAACACCATGATCGACACCATGGTGTCGCCCGCCGGCGTCATGGCGCTCATGGCCGGCGAGAAGCCCGCGTCGACGCCGCAGCCAAAGCCCCCCGCGCCGCCTGCCCCGGCGGAAAACAAAGGCGAACCAGCGAGGCCGGCCAAGAAGGAGGAGGAGGCCGCCAAGGACGCGCTCAAGTACAGCTTGTCCTATCGGGCACTGAACACCGTGGAGGCCTCGGCCACCAAGGACAATGGCGAACGTATTCTCATTGGCCTGACGCGCCAAGGCATATGGACGTGGAAATGGAGCAGCGTCGTGCTGCCGGAGCTTTCCAAGCCTTAGGCCTTGATTGGCCTAAGGCTTTATCTGGCTTAGGCTTCAATGCCAGGCTTCACCGGCCCCATTTCGCCTCGAGCAGCACCGCCGCCTTGATCGCGTCGATGGTCTCCTCTTCGGTCTTGAAATCGCCCAGCAGCCGCTTTGACTTGCCGCTGAGCACCGCCTCCTGGAGTGCCTTGCCGGATGCCTCCGACGTGCCGGGACTCCAGCAATAACGCGCCGTCCATGTGCCGTCCTGCAAGCGCTCCGCCACCCAGATGACGCGAAAATCCTCGAACACTACCCCGAAAGGTTCGTCTTCGTCCATTGCAACCTCCACGACACGCGATCGCTCCCCTCGAACACCACGGCCGTGCGCGCGCGTGCCGTGTCAGCATCATCGCCAGGTCGGGATCGGCATCGGACCGGGCAATACGTCGCCGTCAGTGCGGCAATCTGGTTGATCAGGGCTAGCGCCACGCTGTGCCACCACCCTGCTTTCGCGTGATGCTAGCACGCAGCGTGGCCGTCGTGGCATCTATGGCGCACGTGGCGCGCCTGGCGCACCACCGCGTGGACTCTGTCTGGCGGCTAGTCGGCTGGAATCTCGTGGTTGCCATGCGCCAGGAGGCTGCCCGGGCTGTCGCCGAGCATGCGCGGCCTGCGCGGCTGCAACTCCAGGCCCAGGCGGATGAGCAGCTCGAACGCATCGGCCAGCAGATGCTGCTGGCGCGGCAACAAACTGGCATAGGGCATGTCGTAGATGGACTGGTGCGAGCCACGCGCACCCTTGAGGCCGCGATCGCGGGCCATGTCGGACAACAGCGCGGCAAAGCCGTTCAGGTCCTCAGCGGCCAGGGCGGTATTGAGCACCGCGGCCAGCACATGCGGCGGCGACGAGCCCCAACCCATGGCATCGGCGTTTGCGGCGCATTCTTCGGAAGCATCGAATGAGTTCATACCCGGATTAACGACAGCGATCCCGCGCCATGTAGGCTAGCCCGCAAAACTTCTGCGCGAGCCAAAGTATGGCCAGGCAGGCCGCCCGGACCAATCAATCAGCCCGCGGCATAGGCAACATGGTCCACCGTCGCGTCGATCAGCCGACAAGCGCGGGCCTGGGCCCGGTCGGCGACTTCCAGCAGTTCGCCCTGCTCATGCCCCACCCACGACTGCAGCGGCGACGGATTGCGCACCGCGCCTTTGGCCTCCTGGACAATCGAGGCACTAACAAGGCATCCGCGCTCATGCTGCTGCACCGAGATCAAAATCACGTAGCCTCGGTAATGCTGTGTTCTGGATTCATTCATTGCGTCTCCCTTTGCCGGCCATCGTAGCATGCCGCAGCGTCCGGCCAGCAGCCGTGGAAGATGCCGGGCCTAGGTCCGGTCCTGCGGGCGATCCTGTGGGCGGCGCCCCATGCGCCAGACATTGGGCGGCTCGCCGTGGGCGGCATTCTGGAACATCCAGGCGCCGCAGACCGTGCACCGCCAGGGCCGGTCCACCCAGCGCGAGTTGATGTTCATGCCAAGTGCGCCCGCACCCGATGCGGCCAGATTCTCATGCGGCTCCACCGTGGTCGGCGCACCAACGAGAAGATGGCAGAGATCGCAAGCGTGCATGACTTACTCCAACGAAACGCTCACTCCAGCGAGGGCGGAGTGCCAAAGGGATCAGCGCTTTGCTGGCCCGGCACCTCGGTCAGGTCGAACTCGTCACGCGCCTTGTCCACCACGACCCGGATACTCCGCTCATAGCCTGCGGCATTGCCGAAGGCCTTCATATCCCAGTTGCGCCCACGCGCATCGCGTGCATGCGCTTGCGGCGCCGGCACCCGGATCTTCGCGCCGTCCTCCACAATGTCATCGATACGCTGGATGCGCCGGCTCACCTCGTCCTGCAAGGACCTGGCAGCGCGCTCGCGTTTGGCCATCGTGTACTCCTATCGTATGCGCAACACACGGTAAACGGCATCCGGCCAAACCAGTGCCCCGGGACCACGCGCACAGCAAACGTCTACCTGAAGAGACATGCACACCGCGCGGTCCATGGCTTGATTGTAGAGTCCGCCGCCGCTTAGCGACAAACCTGATTGATTGGCGAAGGCTTCGCTAGTCCATCACGTCATTGGTCACCGCGACCGCCACGGGCGGGTGCATCTCACCGAACACGGATAGGCGAATGGGCATGCCGGCCAGTATGTTGGCAATGTCCTGCTCCGTGGGCTGCCAGAAAGAATGCATCACGCCATTCAGCGTATCCAGGTGCACCGGCAGCCCTGAGAATTCGCCCTGCCTGGCGGCATCCCAGTCGAGGGGTTCTCCGACCATGAGGTTGGTATGCTTGGTTTTCACGGGCGGCATCATGGCGCTCTCCACTGTGGAGCGAACTCCGTGATGTCAGGAGCTGCTCAGACCCCGGTGGATCGCCAACCGCGGCCATCACCCAATGGTGAAACATTTCGTCGGCAACGGCATCGGACAGATGCATTAGTTCGTTTAGCGCTACCGGCGCGACACCACCAGCGCCGCAAGGCAAGCGAGGATGATCAGGCCGGATATCCAGAAGTAGAAATTCTTCGCCGGGTTCCGGGTGTAGCCAATGTAATTGGCTACAGCGTCGGAAATCTGCGCTGCGAGAAAAACTAGAAATTCCCCCATTCTCACTCGCCGGATGGTCTGGACGCCGATACGTTAGCACAGGCGACCGAGGGCCTGGCTGGACGCAAATAGTCCGGCTATACTGTATATCTATACAGTGTTTTTTGAGTGAGGCTATGTTCACCTGCGATCCGGGCATCATCTATCTCTACACCCACGAAACTCACAACACCCACAACATCCGCGACACGCACGGCGTGGCCATCACGTGCCAGACCCTGACCGTGGACGACCCACTGCTCACGGCGGATACCTGGAACCCGGAAGCCGAGGCCGCCGCGCAGGCCGCCGGTGCAACGCTCTATCTGATGGGCATCGACACTGCCGCACTCAAGGCCCTGCCCCGTCCTATCGACAGCCTGGTGATCGAGCACGATGGAGCGCGGCTGCGCTTCGCGCTCGCGCAAGGCATCGATTTTCTCGACGCGAGATCGCTTCGCGTGCGCACACGTGGCGAGCGCCACTATGCCACGCTCGAGGAGCCGGCCGATCAGTACTGGACGACGGGGGGCAAGGCAACTTCACCGGCTTGGCGTGACTCGCCGACGATGTAGCGAAGGGATGGCTGCGTGGAAGCGGTGGCTGCATCGATTCGACTCGAAAAGACTAACGCGAATTCGATGACGCTTGTTGCCGCGTGTTTTTGTCGGGCTAAATGCAGGCGTTTTGAACAGGTAACAAAAAACCTCACACAAAAAATGCTGTGCGGGTTTTGCTTAATACTGGTCGGGGCGAGAGCATTGTTATCTCCATCCACCAGCAACCAAAAGGAGACCGATATGTCACTCGAACCTGCCGGCTGCCCTCTGTGCAAATCACCTGCAGAGCGAGCGCCCCTCCGCTCACACGACGGCTATTCGTATGTCTGCCCCTCCTGCGGCTCGTACCATATCGACGGCCTTGCCTATGGTAAGGCCACGCGCGGCCACGTCGCCGCTCATGTTCATGTCGACGTGCGTCGTCTGCAAGCCGAAGGGGAGCTCCCGCGCATCGAATTCAATGCGCCCGATTTCGTGGTCAAGCCGGTTGCCCGCGGGAAGCAATAAGCCATGACCACCTACCGTCCCGCGACCATCTCCCTCGAATCCCACTTCCCGCGCTGCAACCGCAAGGAAGGATCGTCCCCCAACCCGGCCGACTACCTGTGCGAATTGCCCGAGGATGGTTCGCTGATCAACCGCGCAGCCATCGCATTCATCCGCACCATCGCTGTGCCGCTTCCTGCGGACAGCGAGGAAAAAAAAGTGCGATGCCACGCTCCACACGGCAATCGATAGCCTGAACGACTGGATCACTGCCAACGCTCCCGGCGGCTGGATTGATGATCTTCGCGAGGATGCTCAGCGCTATCGATGGGCGCGCAATACCCCGGTGAGCATCGGCCGCAACGGCATCCTTATCGAGAACACGGGCACCAAGTTGGATGCCGCTGTCGATGCCGCGCGGATCGCTGCCTGACGCGCGCAACTGGCCGAGTAGCTGGGCACGATGTACACCTCGGCGCCGTGCGCTGGCGTGGCCTACTCGCTGAGCAAGAAGGAGCGCGAATGATCCGCCGAGAGCCTATGCCCTCCCACGCCGCACTTACGCGCCAACGGACCGAAGTTTTGGCGCGTCGCTCAATAGCTGCGCTGATCACCCCCGCGCTTGTCCTGATCATCCCGGCGTTCGCGCTGGTCGCCGCGTTCCGTGCGCTGGTCGCCGCGCCCGTCCTGCCGGTAGCCACTGCCCTGATCATAGCGACCCGGCCGCGAATCGCCAGGCGCCCATACGCAGCCACCAAGTGCAACTGCGACCAAAACCAGAGGCAAATTCCGAGTACGTTTCATAGCACTCTCCTCGTCGAACGCTCCCATCACTGGAGCCACGGCTTGAAGTCTAGGACACCGGGTGCTGGGCTCTGTGGCCGTGTGATGGGCACCACCCTGCTGCTGGCCGAGCCAGGCGAGACGTTCATGCTGCCGGCCACGCCGGTGTGAGGGTGCGGCCGGTGGCCGTGGCGCTGTCGGTGGCGCAACCTGCGAAGGTGATGCAATGGGCTATTTGCCGGATAACAAGCCAGCCACTGCCACAAATGCGGAAACGATAGCTATACCGAAGGCCCATTTGGAAATGCGGAGTGCTTGTCGCGCAGTCTCGGCTTGGTCTAGCGCTGCTCCCGCCGCCTGTTGCGTCGCCAGAAGCACCCGATCCTCGCGTATCTCCGCTCGCTGGCCGTCGATCCTCTCGAGATACGCCCGAGCGTACTCTAAACGCCTGTCGCCGAACGTGTGGTGCTCTACGTACTGCCGGAATTCGTCCTCGCTGTGTTTAGCAATCCAATCGAGTATTTCGGCATCGGTTTCGAAGTTCGCCATGGCTCGCCCCCTATCGCTCCAGAGGATCGTAGCATGAGCGAGATCGAGCCATACCCGAGGTTCGCCAAGCGGGATCCCCAGGACAAGCGCCTATGCATGAGCGGTTGCCACCATATGCACCACGTTACCTGGGCATGCGTCATTGAACCCTGCTACGGCTGGCGCTACCCGGTGACAAAAGTCGGCAAGAAGGCCGCCGGCCGCCTACGCGACGGCGTGCAGCACACGATAGCAATCCGGACGCGCGAGGTGGCTCGGCATGAACTCGGACAAAGCTCTTTCCCACGTAGCTCTAGCTCGCACCGTCCTCAGCATCAATGAAGCCCAATGGGTGCTTCCTGTCCTTCATGTTGACGGCGACGATGACGGAGCTATGCGGCACAAGAATCGTGGAGCCATTTTTCTGCAGCTCGACCATCGCGCCACTTGCATCAAATCCATCACAGAACACCTGGCTCCATTCATCCATTCGGCTGTGTTCTTGGAACACCACGTTGGAAATATTTCGCCAGTGCGAGCCAGAAAGAACCACGAACCAATTCATGACGAGCTCCTGCAGTGGAAGATCAAGGAAATCCTAGCATGACCAAAGAACACCCCATCCTCTTCAGCGGCGCCATGGTGCGCGCAATCCTGGACGGCCGGAAGACGCCGACTCGGCGTGTGGCGAAGGGCTTCCCGCTGGAGCTGCTCGCGCCGGACGGCTTCACGCCTGAGTATGTCGCGGATCCCGCTAACTCATTGTGCTCCTACGGCAAGCCAGGCGACCGCTTGTACGTGCGCGAGACCTGGGCAGCGGGTCCCGGCCACAACGAGGGCGAGAACGATGCCAATGCGGGTTCCCCGGTCTCTGCCGGGCGCTGGGCATTCTCGGCGCTCTGGAACTCCACCGGCGGCGACTGGGATGCCAACCCTTGGGTGTGGGTGGTCGAGTTCAGGAGGATTCAACCGTGAGCATCGACCCACTCCTTTGCCCATGCGATCCCTGCTGCGACCGCTGTCTCGAACGACGCGTAGTAACCAAGTGGCTCAGAACCCTCAAGGATCCGGCCGTCTTTCTCAACGGCACCCGTCGCTTCGAACATCCCATCAACCAGTGGTTTCGCGAAGCCGCGAACTGTGTATTCGTTGTAGCTTTCGATGGCCATAGCGCTCCCCAAACGTTCCTAAGGCTCCCAGTATGAAGCACCTAACCACGCAAATCATCGACGGCGAGGCCGGTGCGATCCTATCCGACTGCGAGCAGTACCGCTACCGCCTCTGGCGCGAATGGGACGCCGCCCGGCCGGCCCTGGGCTTCATCATGCTCAACCCGTCAACCGCCGATCACCAGGTCAACGACCCGACGATCACCCGCTGGCTGCAGCGCGCGCTGGCCAGCCGCCGCTATGGCCGCCTGGAGGTGGTGAACCTGTTCCCGTTGCGCTCGACCGACCCGGACGGCCTGCTGACGCACCCGGCGCCGCTTGGCTGCGTGGACACGGCCAACGGCTCGATCATGGATGCACTGGACCGCTGCTCGATGGTGATCTGCGCCTGGGGCGCGCACAAGGCGGCGCCGGCGCGCGCGGCGGAGGTGCTGCGCATAGTCAGGATGTGCGGCCGCGGCGCCCTGCTCCACCAACTCGGGCTGAACCAGGACGGGAGCCCGAAGCACCCGCTATACATCGCAGCCAAAGTTCGGCCGCAGCCATACAAGATATGAACGAAGCAGCACAACGCATGATTGGGACAACCCGGCAAGACTGGGAGAAGAAGCTGATGGGCACAAGATTGACGAGCGAGCAGGACCTGCATCGACGCCCTGCAGGTCGCTGGCGCCCATGCGGACCGCGCAACAACCGAGGGATATATTAAACAGCGCGACGTCCCGGTTTCAATGGTGCATTTACACCTTCCCGCTGCTTAATTGGATGTCATCCGGCAAAACGATTTAAATCGCTACCCTGCTCAGAAAGTAAAAAACCCGCACAGCCAATGACTGTGCGGGTTGTGTACTGGTCGGGGCGAGAGGATTTGAACCTCCGACCACCTGCACCCCATGCAGGTACGCTACCAGGCTGCGCTACGCCCCGAAAGAAAAAGATTATATCAGAAGCTTTTTGAAAATGGCTAGTCGTTAGTGCACTTTTTATTCGTGCTTCGCGATCTGTTGAAGCTGCGCGAGCAGGTGCTGCACTTCCACCAGTTCGTTGCGCAGGTTGCTGAGGTCGAGCGAAAAAACCGGCGCTTCACCGGCGGCCTCCGCAGCCAGCGCTTGCTCGTCTTCGGCGGCTGCATGGCTGTGCTGCCGTCCCTCGTCCAGGCGATTGCGCGCGCCATTGATCGTGAAGCCCTGCTCGTACAGCAAGTCGCGGATGCGCCGGATGAGCAGGACTTCGTGGTGCTGGTAGTAGCGCCGGTTGCCGCGCCGCTTGACGGGCTTGAGCTGCGTGAACTCCTGCTCCCAATAGCGCAGCACATGCGGCTTGACGGCGCATAGCTCGCTGACTTCACCAATGGTGAAGTAGCGTTTGGCGGGAATCGGCGGCAACAAAATGCGTTCGCTGGATCTTTCCGACATACGGTGAATGGGCGGGCTTCAGGCCGTGCCGGGAGAGGTTGTGGTGTTCGCGCGGGCTAGCGCGCGAACAAGCGTGATACACGAAACAAGCAGGATAACGAGTCGTCGTGCTGCTGGCAAACGATCAGCCGGGCACCGCTACCAGGCCGGCACGCTCTTCCACCAGGCCCTTGAGCTTCTGGCTGGCATGGAAGGTCACCACGCGTCGTGCCGTGATAGGAATGATCTCGCCCGTCTTGGGATTGCGGCCGGGACGTTGCGGCTTGTCGCGCAGCTGGAAATTGCCGAAGCCGGAGAGCTTGACGCTGTCGCCCTGTTCCAGCGCTTCGCGAATCACGTCGAAGAAAGCTTCGACCATGTCCTTGGACTCGCGCTTGTTGAGACCGACCTGGTCGAACAGCATTTCAGCGAGCTCGGCCTTGGTGAGGGTTGGTACTTCAGCGGCGCGGGCGTCGGACGTATCGTCGTCGAGCGAGGGTGCCTGGCGGTCGCCTGCTTCACCCATTGCAGAGGCCATGAGATACGCGTGTCGATCGTTCATTGTCATTCAGTGTGGCGATCCGCCCGGATGCGGAAGTCCGGGCGCTCCATTGTCATGTCAGCTGGTGGATCAGCCGCGCATCCGCGCCTGGAATGCAGCGCTGGCGGCGTCGACCATGCAACGCACCGCACTGTCGACGGTTTCGTCCTGGAGGGTCGCCCCAGTATCTTGCAAGGTCAGGCGGAACGCAAGGCTTTTCTCGTCCGCGCCGATGGCCGCCGAAGCCGCCTTCGGGCGGAACTCGTCGAACAGCACCAGGCTCTGGCAATAGCGGGCCAAGCCTTGTTTTTCCAGGGCCTCGCGCATGACGTCGAGCAGATCCTGCACACGCACCGACTGCTTCACCACCAGCGCCAGGTCGCGCACGGCGGCCGGGAACTTGGAGATTTCGGTGTAGCCGGGCAGGCCGACTTCACGCAGTGCCTGCAGGTCCAGCTCGAACACCACCGGCGCATGCGCCAACTCGTACTCCTGCAGCCAGCGCGGATGCAGCTCGCCGATCACGCCGGCCACCTTGCCGTCGATCACCACTTGCGCGGCGCGGCCCGGATGCAGCGCCGGGTGCGATACCGGCTCGAAGCGCGCCACGCGCGGGAACAGCAAGGACTCGACATCGCCCTTGACGTCGAAGAAGTCCACCGGGCGGGTGGCAATGCCCCACTGCTCCTCGAAGGCCGGACCGTAGGCGATGCCGCCGGCAACCATCGGCTGGTGATAGCCGGCCACCGTCAGGCCGCCATCGGCGACCGTTGCGTCGCGACGGAACACGCGACCCACTTCGAACATCCGCACGCGCGATGCCTTGCGGTTGAGGTTGTAGCGCACCTTATCGAGCAGGCCGCCGATCAGCGTGGAACGCATCACCGCCAGCTGGCTGGCGATCGGGTTCAGCAGGCGGATCGGGTTGTCGTTGTTGGCAAAGTCACGCTCCCACTTCTCTTCGACAAAGGCGAAGTTGATCACCTCCTGGTAGTCGCACGCGGCAATCGCGTGGCGCACGGCATGGGTCGAGCGGCGTGCTTCGTCGGTCGGGCGCATCTCGCTTTCGGCGATCGGCGGACGTGCCGGGATGCGCTCGAAGCCGTAGATGCGGGCCACTTCCTCGATCAGGTCTTCCTCGATCTCGATGTCGAAGCGATAGCTCGGCGGCGTGACCACGAACACTTCGCCGTGCGCGCCCTGCTCGCGTGTGAACGGCAGTTGCAAGCGCTGGAACACGTCGGCGATGACCGCCGGCGACAGCTCGATGCCGAGCACGCGCTCGGCGCGCGCCACGCGCAAGCGCACCGGCTTGCGCTGCGGCAAGTTGACGATCTGGTCGTCGACCGGGCCGGCCTGGCCGCCGCAGATCTCGAGGATCAGCGCGCTGATGCGCTCGATATGCTCAACCGTGGTGGCGTAGTCCACGCCACGCTCGAAGCGATGCCCGGCATCGGTCGAGAAGTTGAAGCGGCGCGAGCGGCCCTGGATGGCTTGCGGCCACCAGAAGGCGGCTTCCAGGTAGATGTTGGTGGTGTCCAGCGTCACGGCGGTGCTGTCGCCGCCCATGATGCCGGCCAGGCTCTCGATCTCCTTGTCGTCGGCGATCACGCCGACCTGCTCGTCGAGCTCCACGGTATTGCCGTTGAGCAGCTTGAGCTGTTCGCCCTTGCGGCCCCAGCGCACATCCAGCCCGCCGTGGATCTTGTCCAGGTCGAACACGTGCGACGGACGGCCGAGCTCCAGCATCACGTAGTTGGAGATGTCGACCAGCGCGGAGAGGCTGCGCTGCCCTGCCCGCTCCAGGCGCTGCACCATCCATGCCGGCGTGGCCGCGTGCGCGTTCACGCCGCGGATCACGCGGCCGGAGAAGCGGCCGCACAGGTCGGGCGCCGAAATTTTCACAGGCAGCTTGTCGGCCAGCGTCACAGCCACCGGCTTCATTTCCGGCAAGTGCAGCTCGGCGCCGGTCAGCGCGGCAACTTCGCGCGCCACGCCGTGGATCGACAGGCAGTCAGCCTTGTTGGGGGTGAGCTTGATGACGAAGACCTGGTCATCGAGATCCAGGTACTCGCGGATGTCCATGCCGATCCTGGCATCTTCGGGCAGCAGCATCAGGCCGCCGTGGTCTTCCGACAGCTTGAGTTCGCGCGCCGAGCAAAGCATGCCATAGCTGTCCACGCCGCGCAGCTTGCCCACCTTGATCTCGAACGGCTTGCCGCCCGCCTCTGACGGCGGCAGCACCGCGCCGACCAGCGCGCACGGCACCAGCACGCCGGGCGCCACATTGGGCGCGCCGCAAACGATCTGCAGGGTCTCGCCGGTGCCGGCATCGACCTGGCAAACGTTGAGGCGATCCGCGTTGGGATGGCGCTCGGTGGAGAGCACGCGCGCCACCACCACCTTGTTGAAGGGCGGCGCAACGGGGCCGACCTCTTCCACTTCCAGCCCGGCCATGGTCAGGCTGTGCGAGAGCGCATCGGTGGAGATCTTGTCGGGATTGACGAAACTGCGAAGCCAGGATTCCGAGAATTGCATGGCGCTTCTGATCCGGTAAGTATTCTGTTCTGTGGTGTCGGTGACGATGTGCTCTGGCGCGCGTGCGCGCCTCAGGCGAACTGGCGCAGGAAACGCGCGTCGCCTTCGAAGAACAGGCGCAGATCGTTGATGCCGTAGCGGAGCATGGTCAGGCGTTCAAGGCCGGAACCGAAGGCAAAGCCGATATAGCGCTCGGGGTCCAGGCCCATATTGCGCAGCACGTTGGGGTGCACCTGGCCCGAGCCGGAAATCTCCAGCCACTTGCCATTGCCGAAGGCCATGTCGATTTCCGCCGACGGCTCGGTGAACGGGAAGTACGAGGGGCGGAAACGCACCTGGATGTCATCGCGCTCGAAGAACTTGCGCAGGAAATCGGTGTACACGCCCTTCAGATCCGCAAAGCTCACGTCGTCGCCGATCCACAGCCCTTCGACCTGGTTGAACATCGGCGAGTGCGTGGCATCGCTGTCGACGCGGTAGGTACGGCCCGGGCAGATCACCTTGATCGGCGGCATCTCGCGGCCCTTGTACTTCTCCACGTGCATGCGTGCGTAGCGCACCTGCATCGGGCTGGTGTGGGTACGCAGCAGCAGCAGCTTGCCTTCGCTGTCGCGGCCGTCCACGTAGAAGGTGTCCTGCATCGAACGGGCCGGATGGTTGTCCGGGTTGTTCAACGCGGTGAAGTTCATCCAGTCGGTTTCGATCTCGGGGCCATCGGCCACGTCGAAGCCGACCGAGCCGAAGATCTGCTCGACCCGCTCCCAGGTACGCATCACCGGATGCAGGCTGCCGCGGGCAACGGCCCGGCCCGGCAGCGTGACGTCGATGGCCTCGGCGGCCAGCCGCGCGTTCATCAGCGCATCGGCCAGCGCCTGGCGGCGCGCCTGCAGCGCGGCCTCGACCTGCTGCTTGGCCTGGTTGATGCGCGCGCCTTCGCTCTTGCGCGTTTCCGGGTCGAGCTTGCCGAGGCTCTTGAGCAGCTCGGTGAGCGCGCCGGTCTTGCCGAGAAAGCGGGCTTTCTCGTTTTCCAGCGTGGCGTTGTCGTTGGCTGCAGCGAAGGCGGCCTGGGCGTCGGCGACGATTTGATCCGGATCCAGAGACATGGCGGCGGTCGGCGATAAATTTGGCGTCCGGGTCACGCTGGGCCCGGGCGTGGGTTGGCACTAGGTGCGATGTGGGTGCAGAGTCCGCGCGGCACCGGGGGCGGCGCGGGCTTCGTTTCGGATGTCGTCTACGATGCAAAACGGCATTCGAAATAAAAACGGGGCTCGGTGAGGAGCCCCGTTTCTGCAGGTCCGGCTGAATCGCCGTCGCGGCGACGAGCGCTGCTCAGGCAAATTCAGCGGAAATGCTGTCGACCTTGCGGTCGGTGCTTGCCCGGGAATCCACGCTAGACACTAGCGCGGCACCCCGGAGCCGGCATCAGGCAACGGTGGCTTTCACCTGGTTGACGATGGCGGCAAAGGCAGGCTTGTCATGGATAGCCATGTCCGACAGCACCTTGCGGTCCAGCTCAATCGAAGCCCGCTTCAGGCCGTTCATGAACACGCTGTAGGTCATGCCATGCTCACGCGAAGCAGCATTGATACGCGCAATCCAGAGAGCGCGGAATACGCGCTTCTTGTTGCGGCGATCGCGGTATGCGTACTGGCCAGCACGCATGACTGCCTGCTTGGCGATACGGTAGACGTTATTGCGGCGGCCGCGGAAACCCTTGGCAGCGACGATGACTTTCTTGTGGCGGGCCCGTGCAGTGACCCCACGTTTTACTCGAGGCATGTAATGCTCCTTTCGTTTTCGTTAGGGTTATGCGTAAGGCATCATTGCGCGAACGGACTTCAGGTTCGTCTCATGGACGTCCTGGGTGCCGCGCAACTGGCGCTTGTTCTTGGTGGTCTTCTTGGTCAAGATGTGACGCTTGAAGGCCTGGCCACGCTTGAACGAACCATTCGGACGCGCAGTAAAGCGCTTGGAGGCGCTTTTCTTGGTCTTCATCTTCGGCATGAAATACTCCAGCTTCTATGACATGCATGCAGGTGGCCAGCTGGCGCCGACACTTGCAAAACCCGCATCCACTTATTGTTGCGCTAAAGCCGCGTGCGGCCTCTGCGCTGCTTTCGCACGACGCCGCGCCCGGAGGGATTCCCCTCCGGGCCGCGGCGACGCGCAAAATCTTACTTCTTCTTCTTGGGAGACAGCACCATCACCATCTGGCGGCCTTCCATCTTCGGCATCTGCTCGACCTGGCCAACTTCTTCCAGGTCCGCCTTCAGGCGTTCGAGCACGCGCGCGCCGATTTCCTGGTGCGCCATCTCACGGCCGCGGAAACGCAGCGTGATCTTGGTCTTGTCGCCGTCTTCGAGGAAGCGCTTCAGGTTGCGCAGCTTGACGTTGTAGTCGCCATCATCCGTACCCGGCCGGAACTTGACTTCCTTGACCTGGATGATCTTCTGCTTCAGCTTGGCGTCGTGCGCGCGCTTGGCTTCCTCGTACTTGAACTTGCCGTAATCCATGATACGGGCAACCGGCGGCACCGCTGTAGGAGCGATTTCCACCAAGTCCAAGTCCTTATCCTCAGCCAGGCGGAGCGCGTCCATGAACTTGACGATGCCGAGCTGCTCGTTATCAACCCCGACCAGGCGCAATTCGGGTGCGCTGATTTCGCGATTGATGCGATGACCTTTGTCTGTAGCGATGTTGCGTTACCTCAAGAAGACAAAAAACAAGCCGTGCTCATCCCATCAGGCTTTGCTGGCAACGTCCTGTTGCAGACGCTCCACAAACGCGGAAACGGGCATAACGCCCAGATCCACGTTGCCACGGGCACGCACGGCCACTTGACTGGCATCCCGTTCTTTGTCGCCCACTACCAGCAGGTAGGGAATCTTCTGAAGGGAATGCTCGCGGATTTTATACGTAATTTTCTCGTTACGCAAATCCGCCTTAGCCCTAAATCCTTGTTTTTGCAGCAGTTGCACGACGTTTTCGGCATATTCCGCCTGCGAGTCGGCAATATTCAACACCACGACCTGCTCCGGCGCCAGCCAGGCAGGCAGCGCGCCGGCATGGTTTTCCAGCAAGATGCCCAGGAAGCGCTCGAAAGAGCCCAGGATGGCCCGGTGCAGCATGACCGGGCGCTTGCGCGAGTTGTCTTCCGAGACGTATTCGGCATGCAGGCGCTCCGGCAGCACCAGGTCCAGCTGCAGCGTGCCGCATTGCCAGGACCGGCCGATGGCGTCCTTGATATGGTATTCCACCTTGGGGCCGTAGAAGGCGCCCTCGCCCGGCAGCTCTTCCCACTCCACGCCGCAGGCGCGCAGCGCCAGGCGCAGGCCTTCCTCGGCATGGTCCCAGACCTCGTCGGAACCGGCGCGCTGGTCAGGGCGCAGCGACAGCTTGACGGCAATGTCCTTGAAGCCGAAATCGTCGTACACGGAGAACGCCAGTTCGTTGAAGGCCTTGGCCTCTGCAACGATCTGCTCTTCCGTGCAGAAAATGTGCGCATCATCCTGCACAAAGCCGCGCACGCGCATCAGGCCATGCAGCGCACCGGAGGGCTCGTTGCGATGGCAGGCGCCGAACTCGGCCAGGCGCAGCGGCAGGTCGCGGTACGAACGCAGGCCGTGATTGAAAATCTGCACATGGCCGGGGCAGTTCATTGGCTTGATCGCGTAGTCGCGCTTCTCCGACTCCGTGACGAACATGTTCTCCTTGTAGTTCTGCCAGTGACCCGACTTTTCCCATAGCGAACGATCCATCACTTGCGGTGTGCGCACCTCTTCATAGCCAGCCTGCGTCAGGCGGCCGCGCATGTACTGCTCCACCGCCTGCCACACCTGCCAGCCCTTCGGGTGCCAGAACACCATGCCCGGCGCCTCTTCCTGCAGGTGGAACAGGTCGAGCAGCTTGCCCAGCTTGCGGTGGTCGCGCTTCTCGGCCTCTTCCAGCATGTGCAGGTAGGCTTCCTGGTCTTCCTTCCTGGCCCAGGCCGTGCCATAGATGCGCTGGAGCATCTCGTTCTTGGCGTCGCCGCGCCAGTAGGCGCCAGCCACCTTCATCAGCTTGAAGACCTTGAGCTTGCCCGTGGACGGCACGTGCGGGCCACGGCAGAGGTCGACGAACTTGCCTTCGCGGTACAGGCCGATCTCCTGGTCCTGCGGAATCGAGGCGATGATTTCGGCCTTGTACTTCTCGCCCATCGACTCGAACAGCTTCACGGCTTCATCGCGGCTCCAGACCTCGCGCGTTACCTTCTCGTCCTTCTTGGCGAGCTCGGCCATCTTCTTCTCGATGGCAACCAGGTCCTCGGGCGTGAAGGGGCGCTTGTAGGCGAAGTCGTAGTAGAAGCCGTTCTCGATCACCGGGCCGATCGTCACCTGCGCCTCGGGATACAGTTCCTTGACGGCGTAGGCCAGCAAGTGGGCCGTCGAGTGACGGATCACATCAACGCCGTCGGCATCCTTGTCCGTGACGATGGCGAGAGCTGCATCGCGCTCGATGAGGAAGCTGGTGTCGACCGTCTGACCATCCACCTTGCCCGCGAGGGCAGCCTTGGCCAGGCCTGAGCCAATGCTCTGCGCCACTTCGGCCACCGTCACCGGGCCGGGGAATTCGCGTCGGGAACCATCCGGCAGCGTGATTGCGATCATCTTGCACCTCATCAGAATTCCACCCGCCGGCGCCGTTGCGCCGGCAAGCGAATAAAAAGCATCTTGTAGCGCCGGGCTCATGCCACTTTGTCAAACCAGCATGGACCCGGCAGCGGGGACTTCGCTCGGATCCACCCACGGGCGATCGAGCAGGATAGCAGGGAGCCAAGAAGCGACAGACGAAAAAAAACGCAGCCAAGGCTGCGTTGTTTTTCGATTCAACCCCAATCCACCGGGTCCGAAGGCGCACCTCGACTACTGTCGCTAATTAGCGGTAGTAGTTCGCTGTGTCTTGAACATGGCGCCTTTTCCGTTCCAGGTTATCGGGATCAACCGGACTGCTTCGGTACTGCTTGATTTACTGCTTTTACCACTACTGCTTTAACACTTACTGCTATGCGTTGGTAGGCTCGATTGGACTCGAACCAACGACCCCCACCATGTCAAGGTGGTGCTCTAACCAGCTGAGCTACGAGCCTATGGTACTGCTTAAACGGTACTGCTTAAACTTTACTGCCGAAGTTTTACTGCCGAAGTTTTACTGCCGAAGTCCTGCTGCAATGACTTCTTACTGCTTGTTCGTTGGTAGGCTCGATTGGACTCGAACCAACGACCCCCACCATGTCAAGGTGGTGCTCTAACCAGCTGAGCTACGAGCCTACGGAGAACGAAAGTATAGCATCACTTTCTTTTCGCCTGCAAGACCCCCACCACATCTTCGATCAAACCGAGTGCGCGTTGCAGTTGCGTGGCCTCCGAAACCTCGGCGGTGAACTGCATCCGCGCGACGCCTTTGCTCGATAGCGTCTTCACGCCGGTGACGTTGATCTTCTCGCGCGACAGCACTTCGGAGATGTCGCGCAGCAGCCCTTGCCGGTCGATCGCCTCCACCTGGATGTCGACCGGATACACGGCATCGCTGCGCTTGCCCCACTCGGTATGGATCACGCGCTCCGGCGCGCGCGCCGAGAGCTGCCCGAAGGTGTGGCAGGTGCGGCGATGAATGGAGACGCCGCGCCCGCGCGTGACAAAGCCCACGATCTCGTCCGGCGGTGCGGGCTTGCAGCATTTGGACATCTGCGTGAGCAGCGAATCCACGCCCACCACCAGCACGCCGCTCTTGGCGCCGCGCGCCACGCTGGTCGCGCGGCTCTTCTTGGTGACGGCCTCTTCCTCGCTCTGCACCACCGCGGCTTCGCCCTCGGGGTGCCGCAGCGCCTGCTCCACATGCCGCAGGCTGAACTCATCCTTGGCGACCGCGGCGAACAAATCGTCCGGCGTCTTGAAGCCGAGCCGCGTGGCAAGGTCATCCAGGTTGACCGCGGTCTTGCCCTCGCGCTGCAAGGTCTTGTCGATCAGCGCGCGGCCTTGCGACATGGTCTCCTGCGAGTCCAGCGCATTGAACCAGGCCCGCACCTTGGCGCGCGCCCGTGGGCTGGCCAGGTAGCCCAGTTCCGCGTTGAGCCAGTCGCGCGACGGCCCGCCCTGCTTGACGGCGATGATGTCCACCGTCTGCCCGTTCTTGAGCGGCGTGTTCAGCGGCACCATGGTGCCATCCACGCGTGCGCCGCGGCAGCGATGACCGAGGTCCGTATGCAGGTAATACGCAAAATCCACCGGCGTAGCGCCCTGCGGCAGCGCCACCACGCGTGCCTGTGGCGTCAGCACATAGATGTGGTCGTCGATGGCCGCGTGCTTGAGCTGCTCCCAAGGCGACTCGTCGTGCGCCACCGAATGATCGGCGTCGTCCTTCCACGCCAGCAGCTGGCGCAGCCACGCGATCTTCTCGTCGTAGCGCTCGCTGGCGGAGAACTGGCCACTATAGCCCTTGCTGCCCGCTTCCTTGTAGCGCCAGTGCGCGGCCACGCCGTACTCGGCGAAATGATGCATCTCCTGGGTGCGGATCTGCACCTCGAAGGCGCGCCCGTCGTCGCCGATCACCACCGTGTGCAGCGACTTGTAGCCGTTCGACTTGGGCCGGGAAATATAGTCATCGAACTCGCGCGGGATCGGCTGCCAGATATGGTGCACGATGCCCAGCACGGTGTAGCAATCCTTGATGTCCTCGACGATCACGCGAAACGCGCGCACGTCATAGAGATCGGCAAAGTCGAGCTCCTTGCCGCGCATCTTCTTCCAGATGCTGTAGATATGCTTGGGGCGCCCGCTCACCTCGGCGCGGATGTCGGCCGATGCCAGCTCGGACTGCAGCCGCGCGATGGCGCTGGCGATATAGCCTTCGCGCTCGATGCGTTTTTCGTCGAGCAGTCGCGCGATGCGCTTGTAGGTGTCGGGTTGCTCGAAGCGGAATGCCAGGTCCTCCAGCTCCCACTTCATCTGCCAGATCCCCAGCCGGTTGGCCAGCGGCGCGTAGATGTCCAGCGTTTCGCGCGCAACGCCCGGCAGCGGCTGCGCCTTGACCAGCGCCAGCCAGCGCAGCGTCTGCAGGCGCGAGGCGAGGCGCACCAGCACCACGCGGATGTCCTGCGCGAAGGCCAGCAGCATCTTGCGCAGCGCCTCCACCTGCTCCTGGCGCGCGGCGATTTCGTCCTTGGTGGTCTCGGGCGCGCCGCTGTGGCCCACCGCGATCGCGCCGATGCGCAACAACTGCCGCACGCCCTTGACGAGCCCCGCCACCTCTTCGCCGAAGAGCGGTTCGATTTCCACTTCGCTGCCAGGCACGAACGCGGCCAGCGCAAACAGGCAGGCCGCCGCGCGCGCGGCATCGTCGACGCGCAGGCCATCGAGAATGCGCAGCATGCCCTCGGCATGCGAGAGCACGGTTTCGCCGGTGGGCAGCAACGCGGCGCTGCCGCGCTCGCGCACGAACGCCAGGGCGCGCTCCACCAGCCCGGCATCGGGTGTGCCGGCAATCTGCCCGGTCAGGTCAGTCGACGTCACCATCTCGCTGCCCCGGCCTCACTTGAGCGCGGCGGTGACCACCACTTCGATCAGGTATTGCGGATTGGCCAGGCGTGCCTCCACGGTGGCGCGCGGGGGCGTATTGCCCTGCACCACCCACTCGTCCCAGACCTCGTTCATGATGCCGATCTGGTCGACGTCGGTGAGGAAGATCTGGCACGAGAGAATCCGGCTCTTGTCGCTGCCGGCTTCGTTCAGCAGGCGCTCGATATGGCCCAGCACCTCGCGGGTCTGGCCACGCAGGTCCGCGGTGGGATCGACTTCCGGCACCTGGCCGGCGAGGTAGACCACGCCATTGTGGATCGCGTATTCGGACAGGCGCTTGCCCACATGGGCGCGCTTCAGTTCATTGGTACTCATGGCAATACTTTAGTCGTCGGGTAAAACATCAAAGGCATCGGATCCGGGCCGCGGCCGCATCAGGCTTCAAACCTCAGGCCGCACCCAGGAAAAACTGCTTGGCGATGGCCACTTGCGCGGGATCGATGAACGTCGGGGCATGCCCCACATCCGGCACCTCCACCGAGGTCACGTTGCGCCCGCGCGCCACCATCTCCGCCACCGTCTCGCGCGTGAGCAGGTCGGACTGCGCGCCGCGCACCACCAGCGTGGGCGCCTGGATGGCCTCGAACATCTGCCACAGCGCCACTTCGCCGGCGCTCACCTGCTCGGGCGTGGTTTCGCGGAACGGCAGCGCCATCGCCAGATCGTAATGCAAGCCCCATTCCAGGCCTTCGGCACCCTGCACCGGCTTGAGGATGGCGCCGTTGAGCTCGCGCCATTGCTCGGGCGTGTGACGGCCAAAAGACGCGCTGATGGTCTGCAGGTACGCCAGGCCTTCCTCGAAGGTCTTGAAGCGCACCGGCAGGCCCAGGTAAGCGCCGATCCGCTCCACCGCCGAGGCGGCGATGCGCGGGCCCACGTCGTTGAGCAGCAGCTTGCGCACCGGCGACTTGGGCAGCCCCGCCAGGCCCATGCCGATCAGGCCGCCCATCGAGGTGCCGAACCAGTCGAGCTGCTCGACATTGAGCCGGGCGATCAGGGTGACCATATCGGACACATACTGCGGCACCACGTAGCGGCGCGGGTCCGCGAGCCAGTCCGAGCGGCCGCGCCCGACCACGTCGGGGCACACCACGCGGTACTCGCCGCACAAGGCGGCGGCCACCGTGTCGAAGTCACGGCCGGTGCGCGTCAGGCCATGCACGCACATCAGCACCCGGGGATTGGTCGGCTCGCCCCATTCGTGATAGGCCATGCGGTGAAGGCCCGCCGGGCTGATGCACTGGACGAAGCCGAGGCGCGGACTGACTGACGACATCTGAACTCCCTGGCAAGACGGTAGCAAGAACGGGGCCGCCGGCATGGCGGCGCCCGGGTTGGGCAAAGCTGGATTGTACGCTGCAGCAGTTACAATGCCACAGCATCGGGGTTCTCGCCGCCATGCCTTTGCCGCTGGCGCGCGACGGGTCCTTCGCGCAGTCCAAATCCAACGTCCAAAACACTCCGACGAAGAGGCAAACATGCTTAAAGGCAAGACGGCACTGGTCACGGGTTCCACCAGCGGTATCGGGCTCGGCATCGCTCAGGCGCTCGCCGCCCAGGGCGCCAACATCATCGTCAACGGCTTCGGCGACTCGGACGCCGCCAAGCGCGAGATCGCGCAGGCCGGCGCGGGTATCCGCGTGGGCTATCACGGCGCGGACATGAGCAAGTCCGCCGAGATCGCGGACATGATGCGCTACGCCGACGCGGAATTCGGCGGCGCCGACATCCTGGTCAATAACGCCGGCATCCAGCACGTGGCCAATATCGAGGACTTTCCGCCCGAGCGCTGGGACGCGATCATCGCCATCAACCTGACCTCCGCCTTCCACACCACCCGCCTCGCCCTGCCCGGCATGAAGCGCAAGGACTGGGGCCGCATCATCAATATCGCCTCCGCCCACGGGCTGGTGGCCTCCGCGCAGAAATCCGCCTACGTGGCCGCCAAGCACGGCATCGTCGGCCTGACCAAGGTCACCGCGCTGGAAACCGCGCAGACCGGCGTGACCGCCAATGCGATCTGCCCGGGCTGGGTGCTGACCCCACTGGTGCAAAAGCAGGTGGAAGCGCGCGCCCAGAAGGACGGCATTCCCGTTGAGCAGGCCAAGCACGAACTGGTGATCGAGAAGCAGCCTTCCGGCCAGTTCGTCACCCCCGACGAGCTTGGCGCGCTGGCCGTGTTCCTGGCCAGCGACGCGGCCCGCCAGGTGCGCGGCGTGGCCTGGAACATGGATGGCGGCTGGGTGGCGCAATGAGCGCAATGACAGGAAAGCCACGAACCATGCAACGACGCCACTTTCTCCGTGCCCTGGCCATGGGCGCCACCGTCTCGCTGGGGCTGCGCGCCGGCGCGAGCGCCGCCGCGGCACCGCTCGCCATCGAGGTCTACAAGAGCCCGCAATGCGGCTGCTGCGAGGGCTGGGTCGAGCACCTGCGCGCGAACGGCTTTGCCGTGACCGTGCGCGACGTGGAAGACACCGGCGTCTATCGCGCCCGCTTCGGCATTCCCGAGCGCTTCGGCTCCTGCCATACCGGCCGCATCGCAGGCTATGCGGTCGAAGGCCACGTGCCCGCTGCCGACATCAAGCGGCTGGTGGCCAGCAAGCCCAAGGCCGTGGGCCTGGCGGTGCCCGCCATGCCGGTCGGCTCGCCGGGCATGGAACAGGGCTCGCGCAAGGACCCGTTCGATGTCCTGCTGGTCCGCGCCGATGGTGGCGCATCGGTCTTCGCCAGCTACAACAAGCGCAGCGCCTGAAAATGGCCAAGGCGCTCAGGCGCCGTGAATAAAAAAACCCCGCGAACGCAAGCTCGCGGGGTTTTTTACTACGGCAGCAGCGGATCAGAGCAGCGGTGCGCCCGTCTTGCTCTGGATCTCCTCGCGGCTCACGCCCGGCGCGGTCTCCACCAGCTTGAGGCCGGCTTCGGTCACGTCGATCACGCCGAGGTCCGTGATGATGCGGTTGACCACGCCCACGCCGGTCAGCGGCAACGCGCACGACGCCAGGATCTTGATGTCCTCGCTGCCGTCCTTCTTCTTGGCGGTGTGTTCCATCAGCACCACCACGCGGCCCACGCCGGCCACCAGGTCCATCGCGCCGCCCATGCCCTTGACCATCTTGCCCGGGATCATCCAGTTAGCCAGGTCGCCCTTCTCGCTGACCTGCATGGCGCCCAGGATGGCCAGGTTGATATGGCCACCGCGAATCATCCCGAAGGAATCCGCCGAGGAGAAGATCGACGAGCCCGGCAGGGTGGTCACGGTCTGCTTGCCGGCGTTGATCATGTCGGCGTCGACCTCGGCCTCGGTCGGGAACGGGCCGATGCCCAGCAGGCCGTTCTCGGATTGCAGCCACACTTCCATGCCTTGCGGGACATGGTTGGCCACCAGCGTCGGCAGGCCGATGCCCAGGTTCACATAGAAGCCATCCTGCAGCTCGCTCGCGGCGCGCGCCGCCATTTCGTCACGTGTCCATGCCATGATGTTTCTCCTTAGCCCGCGGCACGCACGGTGCGCTGCTCGATGCGTTTCTCGGGGTTGGCGTTCAGCACGATGCGCTGCACGAAGATGCCCGGAGTGTGAACCTCATCCGGATCCAGCGTGCCGGTATCGACCAGGTGCTCGACCTCGACGATGGTGACCTTGCCCGCCATCGCGCACATCGGGTTGAAGTTGCGCGCGGTGCGGCGGAACACCAGGTTGCCGGCGCGATCCGCCTTGTAGGCCTTGACCAGGGCCACGTCGGCGGTCAGCGCGCGCTCCATCACGTACTGCTGGCCATCGAACTCGCGGATTTCCTTGCCGTCGGCCACGATGGTGCCCACGCCGGTCTTGGTGAAGAAGGCCGGGATGCCCGAGCCGCCGGCGCGCAGCTTCTCGGCCAGCGTGCCCTGCGGGGTGAACTCCAGCTCCAGTTCGCCGGCCAGGTACTGGCGCTCGAACTCCTTGTTCTCGCCCACGTACGACGAAATCATCTTCTTGATCTGGCGCGTGGCGAGCAGCAGGCCCAGGCCGAAACCGTCCACGCCAGCGTTATTCGAGATGCAGGTAAGCTGCTTGGCGCCGCTGTCGCGCAGCGCGGCAATCAGCGCCTCCGGGATGCCGCACAGACCGAAACCGCCAACCGCGATCGTCTGGCCGTCGCGAACGACGCCCGCGAGCGCCTCCGCGGCGCTGGCGTAGACCTTGTTCATGTTTGCTCCTTCCTCGGTGATTTCCTGTCATTGCGCCCGCCTCCGGGTGATGCCGGCGAGTCACGCAGGGAAATTGTAACGGTACAATCGGACGGAGATCGTCCGGCTGCCAACCGTCCGACAGCATACGCAAGCGTTGCATCCCACGCCAATACGTACAATTACATAAGCAAATGCCCGCTATCGACTACCAGACCGCCTTCCAGCTCGCCCCGGTCGGCCTCGTGCTGTCGCGCGAGCGCATGATCGAGGATTGCAACGACGAGCTCTGCCGCATCTTCGGCACCACCCGGGGCGCCCTGATCGGCGAGTCGTTCCAGGTACTCTATCCCACCGCCGACGAGTTCGAACGCACGGGCGCGCGCATCGTGCCGATCATGAACGCCAAGGGCACCTATTCCGACGAGCGCATCATGAAGCGCGCCGGCGGCGACCTGTTCTGGTGCCATGTCACCGGGCGCGCGCTGGACCGCCGGCAGCCGCTGGGCGCCGGCATCTGGACTTTCGAGGACCTTTCGCAGAAGCGCCCGGTCACCGCCGAGCTGACGGCGCGCGAGCGCGACATCGCCGCGCAGCTGGTGGACGGCAAGACCAGCAAGCAGATCGGCAAGCTGCTGTCCATCAGCCCGCGCACGGTGGACATCTACCGGGCCCGGCTGATGAAGAAGTACGGGGCCCATACCTCGGTCGACCTGGTGCAGCGCCTGGTCAACCACTAGTCCGCGGCCTAGGGCCACTGCCCTACTCCATCAGCGCCCGGAGCGCCGCCGGCACGGGCACCGATTTCTCGGCCCCGTAGTCGCACCAGACCACCTTGGCGCCGCCCTCGGCATACACCACGTCCGGCTGGTCGGTGCGCAGTATCTCCATGCGGGTCTCGAAGCTCGTGCGGCCCAGCTCGCCGGCAAACATCCGGCATTCGATATCCCCGGGATAGCGCAACTGCTTCAGGAAGCTCATGTGGGCGTTGATGATGACCGGCCCGCAACCGCTGGCATCCTTGCCGCCGTGGCCAAGCGACTCGAACCAGGCGATGCGCGCCTGTTCCAGGTAGCGGAAGTAGACCGTGTTGTTGACATGGCCCATGGCGTCCATGTCGCCCCACCGGATGGGCATGCGCAGAGTGAATACGGGTTTCATGGACCCGAGCCTACCACGGCGACGCGCCGTTTCCTCTCGGCGGAAACGACGGTTCCGCCGCGCCGAGCCAGGGATGCCGTCTCAGTCGTCGATCAATTGTCGATCAAGCGGGCGTGCCCGGGGAGTTCGAAGCGCATTTCGGGCGGCAGGAAGGCCACCGCGTTCGGGCGCAGGTCGATATCCGGCGCGGGGGGAAGCGGCGGGTCGCCGGCCTCGGCGCGCGGATGCGGGATGCTGCTGGCGTATGCGGCCGGGGCGGCCAGGACGGGCGCGGCGCGGGGCCGCCTGGATGGCGGCGCCGCAAGGGCAACCGCTTGCGTGCGGGGCGCCGCATGGGTGTCCGGCAACGCCACCATGCCCAGTGCGCGGCTTTCACGGACCCGCACCCGGTCCCGCGGGTCCATGATCATGGGTTCGTCGATGGCGGACGGGGCGGCCTGCGGGCTGGCGCTTTCCGCCAGCGAGGGCGCGAAAGGCTCGGGCGGCGCGAGCGGAGCCACCGCTGCCACGGCCGCCGGGATGTCGGCCTGCGCTTCGGCCGCCGCCGAAGCGGCCAACGGATTTGGCTTGGGCCTGAGCTCAGGGCTCGCCAGCATGACCGCGGCGAACCATGCGAGCAGCACGGCCGCAGCACCGCCGAGGGCGCCGGTGGCCATTCCCCGCTGGCGTTCGCGGCGCAATGCCTGGGCATGGACAGGCGCCGTGGCCACGAGATGGTCCCGGATGGCCTCGCTGCGCAATGTCTTCAGCGTGTCGCGCACATCGAAACTCGTCCCCCACGGGGGCGGCACATCGAGCGTGGGAGGCGGAGATGGAGACGGGTATGGGGAACGGGACACGGGGAAACGAGACACGGCTCACCTCTGCAGCGCATGCGAGACCCGGCCGCGCCGGCCTATCCGGACGATAGCGGGTCAGCGAAAAATCATAGCGCCGCAGTCCCTGCGGAGAAATCAGACGAATCTCTTTCTGGGTACGGAAAATTCCTCAATCGGGACCTGCAAGCAAGTGCGTGACAAGGAACGGGGGGCGAGCGTGGGCCATCCTGGCCGTAGGAGAAAGACCGGACAACCGGCGGCTTGGGCCGCCGGCATGGCAAAGTGACTTACTGGCGGCGGGCCGGGCGGTTGCCATCCGGCACCTGGCCGGGAACGGCGAGGCCGGAGTCCGCCAGCGACGACTCCATGCGGCGAATCTGCTGCTGCAGCTGCTCCAGGCGGATACGCGAGGCACGGCTTTCGATTTCCGCGCTCTGGACCTCGGCGCGAGACGCCTTCTGCTCCTCGGCGATGCGCTGGCGCTGTGCCTGCATCACGCGCACATCCTCATTGAGCGCATTGGCGCGCGCCTCGGTTTCATGCAAAGCCTTGTCGAATGCCCGCTTCTGCGAAGCCAGCACCTGGCGGCGGATATCGTCGCTGGCCCAGGTTGCACTTTGCTGGGTCACCTGGCGATAAGCCTGCTCGGCCGGGCCGATCGATTCGAATCGGAACACCCGCCACAGGTTCTTCTGATAGAACAGCGCCACGTAGCAAACCACCTGGTCGTCCGCCAGCATCAGCGTGGTGCCGTAATCGCCGTTGTAGCTGGTGCGCAGCTCACGCACCGACCGGTCGCGCAGGCGCTGCTGGAGCTCCGATACCAGTCCCAGTGACGAGGCGGAGGCCTGGGGACCGCTAGCGATGGCCGTCAGCGGCGCCGGTGCGGCGAAGGGAGGTATGGGCTCGCCCGCTGCCAGTACGCCGGAGGCGGACAAGGACAGGGCCAAGCCGATGAGGCTGGCAAGCAAGGGGGCGCGGCAGGAATGATTCAACATGGCGTTCCGGCTTGGACAGGCACGATGGTTCAAGAAAATCGGGGTGCGCCATGCGACACCCGGACTGGGCGATGATGCGCTTCGCGCACCCCGCCGATCGCGGATTGTAACAAGCTTGCCCGCCTCAGGCCGCGTTTTGTAACAATTGCCAGCATGACGGTGCCATTCCCGCAACACCCCCGGGCGGTGGGGGAGCATTGACGCCGCCCCCAGCGCTCCGGCCCCGGCTCAGCGCTTGGCGATGGAGGCTTCCGCCTTGCTCACCAGCTCCACGCCGATCTGCTTCTTCCACTTCTCATAGACCTTGCCGGTAGCCTTGCGGAAGGCGTCGTGCTCGGCCGGCGTCAGTTGCGAAACCTTGACGCCATGGGCTTCCATGTCCTTCCAGCCCGGCGCGCCCGCCTCCACCAGGCCCTTGCGGGCCAGTGCCGTTTCCTGCTTGCCGGCGTCGATGGCAGCTTGCTTGACGATCTCGCGGTCGGCCGGGGTCCAGCTTTCCCAGATCTGCTTGTTGACCACGAAGATCAGCGGGTCGGCCACGTAGCCCCAGGTGGTCACGTACTTCTGGCCCACCGTGTAGAGCTTGGCGGCTGCGAACACCGATTGCGGATTTTCCTGGCCATCCACCGCGCCCGAGGCCATGGCCGGCTGCGCGTCGGCCCAGCTCATCTGGGTCGGGTTGGCGCCGAGCGCATTGAAGGTCTCGATATACAGCGGCGAGCCCACCACACGCAGCTTCATGCCCTTCAAATCTTCCGGCTTGCGGATTTCGCGCTTGGAGTTGGAGACTTCGCGAAAGCCGTTCTCGCCCCAGGCCAGCGGCACCACGCCGGACTTGTCCAGGGTCGCGAAGATCGACTTGCCGACTTCGCCTTGCGTAAGCGCATCCAGTGCCTTGTAGTCGGGCATCAGGAACGGCAGCGAGAACAGGTTCAGTTCCTTGACCTGCGGCGACCAGTTGATGGTCGAGCCGACCGCCATGTCAATCACGCCCTGGCGGATCGCCGAGAACTCGCGGGTCTGGTCGCCGGCCACCAGCGAGGTGCCTGGGTACAGCTTGATGTTGATGCGGCCGCTGGTGCGCTGGCGCACCAGGTCAGCCCAGATCTCGCCGCCTTTACCCCACGGGAAGGCCGGGCCGAGCACCAGCGACATCTTGTATTCGGCTTTGTAGCTCTGCGCCATGGCGCCAGCGGGCGCGAGGGCGGCAGCGGCGATGGTGGCTGCCAGCGACAGCATCAAGGCACGACGTTTCATGCGTTCTCTCCTCTCAGGATCTGTTGTGTGTTTCTTATGGGCAACGAAGACTTCAATACGTCAATACGTCGATACTTCAATAACCGAGGTAGTCAGGCAGCCAGGTCGCCAGCGGCGGGAAGGCCAGCACCATCAGCATGGCGACGAACATCGCCAGCAGCATCCACACCACCCAGGGCACAGTCTCTTCCATGCGCACGCGCGCAATCCGGCACGAGACCATCAGGTTCACCGCCAGCGGCGGCGTGAACTGGCCGAGCGCCACCTTGAGCGTCAGCACCACGCCGAACCACACCGGGTTCCAGTGGAAGGCATTGGCGATCGGCAGCAGCAGCGGCACGAAGATCAGGAAGATGGAGATGCCGTCGAGGAACATCCCCACCGTCATCAGCAAGGCCACGATCAGCGCCAGCACGCCGTATTCGCCCAGTCCCGAATGCGCGATGGCATTGGCCAGCGGATCGATCACGCCCAGCGTGGACAGCGCGTAGGCAAATATGCCGGCCAGCGCCACCACCAGCAGGATCACCGCGGAAGTCTCCGCCGCCTCCTGGAAGATCACGAACAAATCGCGCATGCCGATGCTGCGGTAGATCACCATGCCGACGAACAGGCCGTAGACCACCGCCACCACGGCGGCTTCGGTCGGCGTGAACCAGCCCGCGCGCATGCCGCCCAGGATCAGGAACGGCGCGACCAGGCCCCAGGCCGCTTCGCGCAGGCTCTTCCAGAACGGCGGACGCGGCAAGCCGGCCTCGATGGCGCCCATATTGTGCTTGCGCGCCAGCCAGACGGCCGGCACGATCAGCGCCACGCCGGCCAGGATGCCGGGGATCATGCCGGCGGCGAACAGTGCCGGCACCGAGGCGCCGGGCACCAGCACGCTGTAGATGATGAACGCAACGGACGGCGGGATCAGGATATCGGTCGCGGCGGCAGCGCCAACCACGGCCGCGCTGTACGCGCCGGGATAGCCGGCCCGCGACATCGCCGCGATCATCACCCCGCCCACCGCGGCCGCATTGGCCGGGCCGGAGCCGGAGATGCCGCCCAGGAACATCGCGACCAGGATGGCCACCAGCGGCAGCATGCCGGGACCGCGCCCGACGATGGCAATGGCAAAGGTCACCAGCCGCTGCGCCACGCCGGAACGGTCGAAGATCGAGCCGACCAGCACGAACATCGGGATCGCCAGCAGCGGGTACTTGCCCAGGCCGGCGTAGAAATTCTGCGGCACGGCCAGCAGGCCGAACATCTGGGTGTCCAGGTTGGACAGGCCAATTGCCACCAGGCCGCCGAGGCCCAGCGACACGCCGATCGGCACGCCCAGCATCATCAGGCCAAGGAACACCACGAACAGGGTAATGGCAATCAGCGTCATGGCGCGGCCTCCGAAGCCGCCACGCCATTCAGGCGCTCGGCATGCAGGGCCTTGAGCGCGCGCAGGTTGCGCACCGCTACGCCGAGCGCCCGCAGCGCGATGGCGGCGGACAGCACCGGCAGCCAGACCGAGTACCACCAGCTAGGCACGCCAATGCCCGGCGAGGTCTCGCCAAACGTGTATTCGTCCCACGCCACGCGAGCGCCCAGCACCGCCAGCGCGATGAACATGACCGCAACGGCCACCGCCGACAACACCGCCAGGCGCCGCTGCCGCGCCGCGCTGCCGCGATCGAAGAAGAACTCGATGCGGATGTTGCGGTCGCGCGCCACGGCCGCGCTGCCTGCCACGAGGGCCAGCACGATCATCAGGAAGACCGAGAATTCCTCGGTCCAGGCAAACGATTCATCAGTGAAATAACGGACCACCACGTTGGCGAAGGTGATGCACACCAGCAGCACCATGACGATCACGCCAACCCAGTCTTCAATCCGCGGCGATACCTTGAAGCCGCTGTCCTCTTGCTGGCTGGCGCCAGTCTCGTCCGGCATGGCCGTGACGTGTTTTGGGTCGGCATCGCGCCGCCCCTCCTGTTCTGCTTGCATCTCCCCGGCCTCCGGTCCGGTCCGCGCGGCGCCGCAGGCTGCGCGCGGATTTTCTCTTTGAATTATGTAAAGACTTAATCTCAAGACATGGCGGATTATGCCAAGACTTGCAGAACGCGCGGGAACTTTTGCTCCATTGCGCGCGTCGCGCCTGTTGGACAGGGGCACCCATGCGCCCCGCACTGGCTCGCGCCAACTGGCGGCCTTCGGGCCATTGGGGCGACCCGGCAGGTCATCGATTCCGCAAGGTGCCCAAGGGGACCGGATAAGCCCGGGAACCGAGAATCGCAGGCCCCGCCCCCGCTTTTGGCGCGGGCCAGGGCCGACCTGCCGGCAAGCGCACGCAAGGGTGCGCCGCCCCTTGCGACGGTCACACCATGCCGTCGTCGGCGGTGATGATCGCGCCGTTGATGAATGCCGACTGGTCGGACGCCAGCAGCAACAGCAGGCCGTCCAGGTCCTCGGGCTTGCCCACGCGCTTGCGGGGCAGCATCTGGATCAGTTTCTGGCCGGCGTCGGTGTCCCAATGGTGGTGGTTGATATCGGTATCGATATAGCCGGGGCAGATGGCGTTGACGTTGATGCCATGGCGCGCCCACTCCAGCGCCATCGACTTGGTCATGTGCACTACCGAGGCCTTGCTCATGCAGTACACGCCGATCTGCGACAGCACCTTGAGCCCGGCGACCGACGCGATATTGACGATGCGCGACTGCGGCAGCGGATTGCCGTTCTTCTCGGCGCCCTTGGCGCGCGCAATCATGCGCTTGGCCACTTCCTGCGCCACGAAGAAAGCGCCCCGGGTATTGGTGTCGAAGACGAAATCGAAGTCGTCGGGGGTCACGTCGGTCAGGCGCTGGGTGGTGGAGACGCCCGAGTTATTGACCAGGATGTCGATCGCACCGGCCTCGGTCTCGGCATGCGCCACCGCCGAGCGGATGCTGTCGTGGTCGGTCACGTCGAGCTGCACCACGTGCGCGCTGCCGCCCTCGGCCTCGATCGCGGCACGCAGCTCCTTGAGCCGCTCGGTGCGCCGCGACGCCAGGATGACCTTGGCGCCGGCGCTCGCCAGGACGTGGGCAAACCGCGTGCCCAGACCGCTCGAAGCGCCTGTCACCAGCGCGACCTTGCCTTCCAGATTGATCGACAAACCCATAATGGCCTCTATGTTCGGGAGCCCCCGGCGCCGCCTGCCATGGCCACGGCCAACGGGCGCTCCTCGCGAAATCTGCCTGCTGAAACCGAAGGCAGCATATCAAAAAAAAGAACGGTCGTTCCAAAAAAAATCTTGCCTGACCATGGCGAGTCCCGGACAATGCCGGAGATTCTAAGAACTCGGGCCACAAAGGGAAAGAGGAAAAACGCGCATGGCAGCCACGATTTAGCGCCCGCGCCGCCCCGCCCCTGCCCCAAGTTCCCCCCGATCATCGCATCCCCGGTACCACGAACACGGCATTTCCCACAATTGCGCGCAAGTTGCCAAGAATAGAGGGTTAGAGACAATGAATCAGCAACAGCTCCTGGAGCAGTACGGCCCCCGCGAGGCCATGGAATACGACGTAGTCATCGTTGGCGGCGGCCCCGCCGGCCTGGCAACCGCCATCCGCCTGAAGCAACTCGCCCAGGAGAAAGGCACCGAGGTCAATGTCTGCGTGCTGGAGAAGGGCTCCGAACCCGGCGCCCACATCCTGTCCGGCGCCATCATGGACCCGTGTGCGCTGAACGAGCTGATCCCCAACTGGAAGGAACTCGGCGCCCCGCTGAACCAACCGGTCGCTGAAGACAAGTTCCTGTTCCTCAACGAAACCGGTTCCAAGGCCACGCCGTCCGCCCTGCTGCCGGAATGCTTCCACAACCACGGCAACTACATCATCAGCCTGTCCAACTTCACGCGCTGGCTGGGGCAGCAGGCCGAAGGCCTGGGCGTCGAGATCTTCCCCGGCTTCCCCGCTGCCGAAGTGCTCTACAACGACGACGGCTCGGTCAAGGGCGTGGCCACCGGCAACCTGGGCATCAACAAGGAAGGCGAGCCTACCGAGAACTTCCAGCTCGGCATGGAGCTGCACGCCAAGTACACCATCTTCGCCGAAGGCTCGCGCGGCCACCTGGGCAAGCAGCTGATCGCGAAATACAAGCTCGACGACGGCAAGGATCCGCAAAGCTACGGCATTGGCCTGAAAGAGCTGTGGGAGATCGATCCCGCCAAGCACCAGCCAGGCCTGGTGGTGCACACCGCCGGCTGGCCGCTGGACCCGGCCACCTACGGCGGTTCCTTCCTGTACCACATGGAAGACAACAAGGTCGCGGTGGGATTCGTGGTAGGCCTGGACTACACCAACCCCTGGCTGTCTCCCTTCGAGGAATTCCAGCGCTTCAAGACGCACCCGGAAATCCGCAAGTATTTCGAAGGCGGCAAGCGCATCAGCTACGGCGCGCGTGCCATCACGGCAGGCGGCCTGCTGTCGCTGCCCAAGACCGTATTCCCGGGTGGCGCCCTGGTTGGCTGCGACGCCGGCTACCTCAACGCCTCGCGCATCAAGGGCAGCCACGCCGCCATCAAGACCGGCATGATGGCCGCCGAAGCCGCCTACGATGCGCTGCAGGCCGGCCGCCAGCACGACGAACTCGCGGCCTACCCGACCGCCTTCGAGAACAGCTGGCTGCACAAGGAACTGCTGCAAGCCAAGAACTTCAAGCAGTGGTTCAAGAAGGGCCGCACCACCGCCACGCTGATGACCGGCATCGAGCAATGGCTGCTGCCCAAGCTGGGCATCCGCAACCCGCCCTGGACCATCCACCGCGAGAAGCCCGACCACGTCTACCTCAAGCCGGCGGCCGAGTGCCCGCAGATCGCCTATCCCAAGCCGGACGGCAAGCTGACCTTCGACCGCCTCAGCTCGGTGTTCATCAGCAACACCAACCATGAGGAAAACCAGCCGGCCCACCTGACGCTCAAGGATGCCAGCGTCCCCGTCAACGTCAACTGGGACAAGTTTGCCGGCCCCGAAAGCCGATACTGCCCGGCCGGCGTGTACGAATTCGTGCAGAACGAAGACGGCAAGGAACGCCTGCAGATCAACGCGCAGAACTGCGTGCACTGCAAGACCTGTGACATCAAGGATCCCACGCAGAACATCGTCTGGGTGACGCCGGAAGGCGGCGGCGGCCCGAACTACGTGGGCATGTAAGTTCGCCGCATGGCAAGAAAAACGGCACCGGATTCGGTGCCGTTTTTTTTGCCTCAGACCTGCGGGCTCGACGTCGCGGGCGACGCCAGCGAATCGTGGTAGAGCGGCTTGTCGTCCGCCACGCTCTGATACCAGCCGATCACATCGGCCACGCCGGCAATCAGCGTGATGAGTGCCGGTCCGGCGAGCGGCACCTGCCCGATCCCGTCGATCAGGGCAAGCACCACATCCGTCATGCCCCCAGCCTCGCGCGGCTTGCCGAGGGCGGTGGCCGCGGCCACGTCCAGGGGCGACATCCCGACCAGCAGGCGCGCACCGTCAGTGCCGGCGTCGCTGCTGGCAGGCTTGCCAGCGCTTGAGAAAGCTTCCAGCCCCAGCGCGCGCTCCTCCATCGACAATGTGCTCGCCTGGCCCGCTCCCTGCGCGACATTGCCCATGGCGGGCATGGCCACGGTCAGCAGGGCCGCCAGGATGGGCGCGCGCAGGCGCGCGCCGAAGCGCGGGTTCCGCTTCATGCTGTCTCCTCGTGATGGTGGTCGGACATCGGCATTCCGAAATGCCATATCCGCATTTTTGCAGGAGGACAGTAGAGACGAGGAAGCGGGCTTCGGGCAAGAGGCTGCGTTAGCAGGTTTACTCCAAACACCGGCATCAGGCGCTGACCTGCATGCTGGCGCCTGCCAGCAACTGCTCATAGATAAAGCACTGGAGCAGCGTCAGCTCGCGCTCGCCGAGCGCATCGAACGCAACGCCGAACGTGGGAAACTCCGCGTCGCCCTCGGCGGGCGACGCGTTACGCACCACGCCGTCGACCATGATCTCGCTGTCCAGCGCAGCGGTGCGCAGATGGAAGCACAAGCGCACCGCCGCGCCAGGCGCCGGCACCGCGCCGGCGATCTGGATCTGCGCGCCACCGGTGCTCAGGTCGGTCAGCAGCACCAGCCGGGCTGGCTGGTGAGAGGCCGGCGCATCGTCGTCCGTGCCGCCGGGATCCACCAGGTAGGCCGCCAGCCGTGTCGGCACGCGGGTCGCCTTGCGCACCGGCATCTGCTGCGGATCGGCCGGCGCCGACAACACCAGGTAACGGAAGGGACTGCGGCAGATCGCGGTCACCGTCGACTCGAAGCTGAGGATGGCGTGACCGGAAAAACCGCGCAGCAGCACCTTCTCGCCAGGCTGAAGCTGCAACTCCTTGCCGCCCAGCTGCGGCCAGGTCGCGAACAGGCCCTGCTCGACAAAGCCGATCAGCCGGCTGGCAGCGGCGCGCCCTGCCTGCCCCGGCGACTTGATCTGCAGCAGGGTGCCAACCTGCAGGCCGAGCGGCCCCACATTGGCAAACCGGCCGCTATCCACCGGCTCGCCCGGCTCGTCCTCCGGCCGGCACACCGTGCCATGCCGGAACACCAGCGCAACGTCGCGGTCCTCGGGGATCACGCTGCCGCTGCCGAGCACGAGGTTGCCCGCCTCGTCCAGCAAGGACCAGGGCAAGGGCTGGCCGACGGGGAGATCGTTAGGGGTAAGTGCAATCATGGGAAGCCCCGGTGAACGCCCAGGCAGCAGGCGTGGCAGATCCAACGGCGGCCACGGGAACGCACGAATGTACGGCCCGGCCACCACCTAGCGAGGCGCTCAGTGCACAGCGAGGCAGGCGCGGCTGCTGTGGGCTGCCGCGAGGTACCAGGTGAATAGCGCATCTCATTCAGCTTGCTATCGGCGCATTCCTAGTAAACCTTGAGGACGATCCGCAAATCCATGGCGCAGTCTTGCCTTGACGCCGCCCTGCTTTCCTCGCAAAATCCCACCACAAGCTGTCAGACAGCCTTACATATTTATCGATGACCGTCCTGAGCCGCCCCGCCTCGCTTGCCGCACGTATCGCCGACGCCCTGCGCGCCGACATCGCGGCCGGCCGTTTTGCCGCCGGCGCCCGGCTCCCGGCCGAAGCCGCCCTTGGCGAGACCTTCGGCGTGAGCCGCCCCATCGTCAGGGAGGCCATTGCACAGCTGAAGGCGGACGGGCTGCTGGTCACGCGCAAAGGCTCGGGCGCCTATGTATCGGACATGCCCGGCGGCCAGGTATGGCGCATGGCCCCCGAACTGCAAGGCGGCCCGACTCCAGCCCAGTTGTTCGAGTTGCGCATGGTGGTGGAATGCGCCTGCGCCGAAATGGCCGCGCTGCGCCGCACCGACGACGACCTGCGCGCCATCCACGCCGCGCTGTGCGCGATGCGCGAGCACGCTGAAGATTTCACCAGCGCCGCAGCCGCCGACGTGGCGTTCCACCACGCCATCGCGCAGGCCGCGCACAACCCCTGCTTTACCGGCCTGACCGATTTTGTTGGCCAGCACATGCTGGCGGCGCGGCAGACGGCTTGGGAAAACGCCGCGCGCTTTCGCGGCGGCTCGCAGGGCGCGGACAGCGAGCACGCCGCGCTTGTTGCGGCCATCGCCGCCGGCAACGCCAGCGCGGCGCGCCAGGCCGCCCGCCGGCACCTCGGTGCGGCGGCCAAGCGCATGGGGCTGACATTGAGCTAAGCCCTGGCGCAAGGCACAGGGCCAATCGACGGCACAACACAATCCAGGGACCCGCGGCACGCATGGCATGACAGGCGCAGGCCGCAACAGCAGAGAACAACAATGGAACAAGTAGATTGCGTGGTAATCGGCGCGGGCGTGGTTGGCCTGGCCGTGGCGAGACAACTGGCCATGCAGGGCCGCGAAGTCATCATCCTGGAAGCCGAGAACGCCTTCGGCACCATCACCAGCGCGCGCAACAGCGAAGTGATCCATGCCGGCATCTACTATCCGGCCGGCTCGCTCAAGGCAGCGATGTGCGTGCGTGGCAAGTCCATGCTGTACGACTACTGCGCCTCGCATCACATCCACCACCAGCGCTGCGGCAAGCTCATCGTCGCCACCACCGAGGCCCAGGTAGCCACGCTGGAAGCCATCCGCGCCAAGGCCGCGGCCAATGGCGTGCACGACCTGCAATGGCTTGGCCAGGCCGAGGCGCAGGCGCTGGAGCCGAACCTGCAATGCCGCGCCGCCCTGCTCTCGCCGTCTACCGGCATCGTCGACAGCCATGGCCTGATGCTGGCGTTGCTGGGCGATGCCGAGAATGCCGGTGCCATGCTGGCGGTGCAGTCGCCCGTGGCAGGCGGCGCGGTGACGCCGGATGGCATCCGCCTCGACGTGGGCAGCCAGGATGACGCGGCGGGCACCACGCTGCTGGCCCGTACCGTGATCAACTCGGCTGGCCTGACCGCGCCGGCGCTGGCGCGTAGCATCGAGGGCATGCCTGCCGAACACATTCCGCCGCAGTACTACGCCAAGGGCTGCTATTTCACGCTGGCCGGGCGTGCGCCATTCTCGCGCCTGATCTACCCGGTGCCGGAGGCCGCCGGCCTGGGCGTGCACCTGACCATCGACCTGGGCGGCCAGGCGCGCTTCGGCCCCAACGTGCGCTGGATTGACCAGATCGAGTACGGCGTGGATCCGGCCGATGCCGACAGCTTTTACGGGGAAGTGCGGAATTACTGGCCGGGGCTGGCCGATGGCGCGCTGCAGCCGGGTTACGCTGGCATCCGCCCCAAGATCAGCGGGCCGGGCGAGCCGGCGGCGGATTTCCGCATCGATGGCCCCGCCACCCATGGCGTGCCGGGGCTGGTCAACCTGTTCGGCATCGAGTCGCCCGGGCTGACCTCCTCGCTGGCTTTGGCCGAGCACGTGGCAAGCCTGCTCTGAAGCCCTGGCCTCAGCAAACGCCGGCGCCAGTCAGCGCCCGGCTGTGGCAGCGTCCGCCTTGGCGTCCGAAGCCGCCTCCGTACGGAACGTCATGAACGCGCACAGCGCGCCGCCCGCCGCTGCCAGCGCCGCCAGCCCGAACGTGTGGGCGGGCCCAAGCGCCTTCCACGTCCACCCCATCGCCAGGCCGCCGCAGGTGCCGCCAAGGCCGTAGGAAAGGCCGGTGTAGAGTGCCTGGCCGCGTCCCTGCAGCGGCCCGGCGAACCAGCGCTGCAGGCGCTTCAGGCTGGCGCTATGGTGCGCGCCGAAGGTGGCCGCGTGCAGGACCTGCACCAGCGCCATCAGCCATGACAACTGGGCAAAATAGCCGGTCAGGCCGAAGCGGATCGCGGCCAGCACGAAGGTGCCGGCGAGGATGGTGCGCAGCGGGACGCTGCCGAACAGCCGTCCCTGGTAGAAAAAGAAAACGATCTCGGCCACCACGCCGATGGTCCACATCACACCGATGGAAAACTTGCTGTAGCCAAGCTGTTCCAGGTACAGCGAATAGAACACGTACAGCGCGGCGTGGGCGAACATCATCAGGAACGCCGAGCCGAAGAACCAGCTCACATCGGGACGGCGCAGCAGCGGCAGCGCCGGGGGCGGCTTGACGCGTGGCCCCTCGTCGGGCGCATCGCGCATGCCTAACACCACCACAAGGAACAGCGCCAGCATGGCGCTCGCCAGCCACGGGAACACCTCCATGCCGTAGCGCTCGAACAGCGCCCCGCCCAGCAGCACGGCCGCGATAAAGCCGGCCGAGCCGAACATGCGGATGCGCCCGTAGCGGTGATCGAAGGCGCCGTAGCGGCGCAGCGTGGAGATGGTGAGCGCGTCGCCCAGCGGCGACATGGCGCTGGTGATCAGGTTCAGCCCGATCATCATCGCCATCATGCCGCCGTAGCTGGTGACGCCGGGCACCATCAGGAACGCCAGCAAGGAAGTCACGGCGGCCAGGCGCAGCAGGCGCACCCGGGTGTGCATCACGTCCGACAGCCAGCCCCAGAAATACGGGCCGACGATGCGGCTGACCTGGAAGCAGGCCATCAGCACGCCGATCTGCACCGGGGAGTAACCGCGCCCGGCGAAAAACAGGCTCACATAGGGAGAGATGACGCCGACGTAGCCGTAGTAGCCGAGGTAAAACAGGCCAAAGCGCGTCTCGGAGACACGCCCGGCGCCCGCGGCACGGGCGTGTTGTTCCGCCTGCGCCAACTCAGCGCGACTGGCCGGACTGCGGCGACTGGGCGGGAATGCGCGGGGTATCGACCTTGACGTCGCCGCACTGGGCACGGTGGCGCAGCGCGTGGTCCATCAACACCAGCGCCAGCATGGCCTCAGCGATGGGGGTGGCGCGGATGCCCACGCAGGGATCGTGGCGGCCGAAGGTTTCCACCGTGGCGGGCTGGCCGGCCTTGTCGATGGATTCGCGCGGGGTGCGGATGCTGGAGGTAGGCTTGATCGCCAGCGAGACGGTGACGTCCTGGCCGGTCGAGATGCCGCCAAGCATGCCGCCGGCGTTATTGCCGCGGAAGCCTTCCGCGCTGAGCGAGTCGCCATGCACGCTGCCGCGCTGGCTGACACTCTCGAACCCCGCGCCGATCTCTACACCCTTGACGGCGTTGATACCCATCATGGCATGCGCGATATCGGCATCGAGCTTGTCGAACAGCGGCTCGCCCAGGCCCACCGGCACATTGCTCGCCACCACCTCGATGCGCGCGCCGACGGAGTCGCCGTCGCGGCGCAGCGCGTCCATATAGGTTTCCAGCTCCGGCACGATCTCCGCATTGGGCGCGAAGAAGGGATTCTCCGGCACTTCCGCCCAGTCCACGAACGGCACGCGGACTTCGCCCAGCTGCGACATATAGCCCCGGATCTCGGTGCCATATTGCTCGCGCAGCCACTTCCTGGCCACGGCCGCCGCCGCCACCACCGGCGCAGTCAGGCGCGCCGACGAACGGCCGCCGCCGCGATAGTCGCGGATGCCGTACTTTTGCCAGTAGGTGTAGTCGGCATGGCCCGGGCGGAAGGTCTCGACGATATTGCCGTAGTCCTTGCTGCGCTGGTCGGTATTGCGGATCAGCAGGCAGATCGGCGTGCCGGTGGTCTTGCCCTCGAACACGCCGGACAGGATCTCGACCTGGTCGGGCTCCTGGCGCTGCGTGACGTGGCGCGAGGTGCCGGGCTTGCGGCGATCCAGGTCAATCTGGATGTCGGCCTCGGTCAGGGACATGCCCGGCGGGCAGCCATCCACCACCGCACCGATGGCCGGCCCGTGCGATTCGCCGAAAGTGGTGACAGTAAAGAGCAGGCCGAGTGTATTGCCGGACATGATGGGAGACCGCGCGGGGCGTGAGAATTGGGGAACGGGCTACATTGTAAGGCTTTTGCCGCCCTTCCGGCCCGCCCCGGCTCGCGCTCAGCGCGCTGGCGCCGCCTGCAGGTCTGGATAGTAGCGCTCGCGCATGCGCGCCACGTAGGCCACCAGGTTGGGGTGGGATTCAGCCGCGGTGCGGATCGGCGTGTCGAACAACGGGCACAGCGCGCCGGCCATGAAGGCGAACACGGTGGCGTCGGCGCCGCAAGGCTTGTCGCCCATCAGGTAAGGCTGCTCGCCCAGCACGTCGGCCACGGCCGCCACATCGCGGCCGGCGATCGCGGCCAGGTCGGCAGGGCTATGGCGCCCGAGCCCCTGCGTCCACAGGATGCGGCGGATCTTCGAGCGCACAAAACGGATCGCCAGCCCGCGCAGCGGCCAGGGCACGGCGCGGAAAAACGTCGCCGGGCCCCGGGCAAAATTGGCGTCGTGGTTCCAGCGCGCGTCGGCCACCGCCCAGTAGAAGTTATCTTCCAGCATCTTCTCGACCGCCCAGGCCGTGCCGCGCTGGGACTGCGTCAGCCCTGCGTCGAAGTCGATGTGGTAGGTCTTCTCCAGGTGCCAGCGGATCAGCGTGGAGTCCGCCACCACGCGGCCCTCGTCGTCGAGATACGGCAGCTTGCCCTTGGGCGCGCGCCGCAATCCGCCCTGGGCGCAGCGGTGCGGCAGCCCTCCGAGCTTGAGCAGCATGTCGGCCTTGGTGACGAAGGGGCTGGCATCGGGCAGGCCGAAGGCCGGCCCAAAGGTGTAAAGGGTGATCATGGTTGCCGCCTTCCGCTTGTCGTTAGCGCCACTCGCCGCGCAGGCCCTGCACCACCTGCTGCAGCCCCTCCGGCGTGGCCAGTTCCGGCGCAATCGGGTCGCCCACGACCAGCTCCAGCCGGTTGAGGATGCCGCGCCGGAATGGCCGGGACATGGCGTTGCCGCCCTTGCGGGAGAAGAAACTGCCCCACAGCCCGCGCAGCGCCATCGGCACGACCGGCACGGGGGTGCGCCGGATGATCTGCTGCACGCCCTGCTTGAAGGGATTGAGCTCGCCGGTGGCCGTGATCTTGCCCTCCGGGAAGATGCAGACCAGGTCGCCGTCGGCCAGCGCGCGCGCGACTTCGTCGTAGGCGCGCTCCAGCATGACCGGGTCCTCGTGCGCAGGAGCGATCGGGATAGCCTTGGCCTGGCGGAAGAACCACGACATCAGCGGCACCTTGAAGATGCGGTGATCCATCAGGAAACGCACCGGACGCGGGCTGGCGGCCATCAGCACCACCGCATCGGCAAAGCTGACGTGGTTGCACACCAGCACCGCCGCACCCTCGGTCGGAATGTGCTCGGCATTGACGCGCTTCAGGCGATACACCGTGTGCACCAGGATCCAGGCAATGAAGCGCAGCAGGAACTCCGGCACCAGCGAGTAAATGTAGATGGCGACCACCGCGTTGAGCAGCCCCACCACCAGGAACAGCTGCGCAATGCTGAAGCCGGCCTGGGTCAGCACCACCGCCAGCAGCGAGGAGCCGATCATGAAAAAGCTGTTGAGGATGTTGTTGGCGGCGATGATGCGGGCCCGGTGCGTCGGCGCGCAGCGGCTTTGGATCAGCGCGTACAGCGGCACGCTGTAGAAGCCGCCGAACATCGCCAGCAGGAACAGGTCGATCAGCACGCGCCAGTGGCGAGGGTCGGCGGCGAAGCCGGCCAGCCCGGATAGTTCTGCATGATGCTCGCCGTTGCTGGCGAAGAACAGGTCGACCGCGAACACCGTCATGCCGATCGAGCCAAACGGCACCAGACCGATCTCCACCTGACGCCCGGACAGCCGCTCGCACAGCAGCGAGCCGGTGCCGATGCCGACCGAGAACACCGCCAGCAGCAGCGTCACCACATTCTGGTCGCCGCCCAGCACGTCCTTGGCAAAGCTGAAAAACGAGGTGAGGAATGTCGCGCCCAAAAACCAGAGCCAGGAAATCCCCAGCAGGCTCAGGAACACCGTGCGGTCGGTCCGCGCCAGCTTGAGGTTGCGCCAGGTTTCGGAGAACGGGTTCCAGTTGATGCGCAGGTCAGGCTGCGGCGCCGGCGAATCCGGCACGCGCGCGGACACCATGCGCCCGGCCAGCGCCAGCAGCACGCAGGCGGCGCCGACATAGAGCGGCCCCACGATCTCCTCGCCATGGGTCAGGCCGGCCAGTTCGCCGCCCAGCAGGGTGCCAAGCAGGATGGCGACGAAGGTGCCCATCTCCACCAGCCCGTTACCGCCCACGAGTTCGGTCTCGTCCAGGTGCTGCGGCAGGTAGGCGAACTTGACCGGGCCGAACAGCGTCGAGTGCAGCCCCATCAGGAAGGTACCCGTGTAGAGCAAGGGCGCGCTGTGCATGGCAAAGCCCGCCAGGCCCAGCAGCATGATGGCGATTTCCAGCGTCTTCACCAGCCGGATCAGGCGGGATTTCTCGATCTTGTCGGCGATCTGGCCGCTGGTGGCCGAGAACAGCACGAACGGCGCAATAAAGATGGCCGAGATCAGGAACGCCGCGCTCTTGGCGTCAACGCCGTCGAACAGGGCCGTATGGTAAGTGACAAGGGAGGTGAAGGCGACCTTGAACAGGTTGTCGTTCATGGCGCCCAGGAACTGGGTCCAGAAGAACGGCGCGAAGCGGCGCGTGCGGAGCAGACGGAACTGGTTTTGTTGGCTCATGTAGCGCTCATGTAGCGGTCGGCTCAAAAAGATGCCGCGTCGTTGCGCGGCATTTATCATTTATACGGATTACGGGCCGTGCCCCAGGAGGGTGCACATGCTGCCGGACCAGGGCAACCCGCAGCACCTCGATCGGCCAAGGCCGCCGCCCGCCGCTACTTGGCGCCTGCGCGCCACGAGCGGCTTACTCGGTCTTTTCTTCTGGCCAGTCGCGGATGTAGGCCTTGAGCATGCGGTTCTCGAAGCTCTGCTCTTCCACCACGGCCTTGGCCACGTCGTAAAACGAAATCACGCCCATCAGCGTCCGGTTGTCCAGCACCGGCAGGTAACGGGTGTGGCGCTCCAGCATCATGCGGCGGACTTCATTGACGTCCGTCTCCATGGTGCAGGTCAGCGGCGCGTCGTCCATGACCTTGCGCAGGCTGGTGGTGCCGACGTTGCCGCCGTTGGCGGAGAGCGTCTTGATGATCTCGCGGAAGGTCAGCATGCCGACCAGGTCGCCGTATTCCATCACCACCAGCGAGCCGATATCGTGCTCGGCCATGATGTTGACCGCCAGCAGCAGTGACGTTTCCGGCTTCACCGTATAGAGCGTGTTGCCCTTGATCTGCAGGATGTCGCTGACTTTCATGATGGTCTCCGCTTGCTGAATCTGCTGTTTTGCTGTTTATTGCCTGCCGCTGCCGGCATGGCCTGATGCGCCGATCCTAGCCGAAACCAGCCGCCCAAGTAAAGCACGGGCCGCCGCCGGGGCCGCCAGGGCTATTTGCCGTGCTCCGCGGCGGCAGCGGATGCTACGATGCGCTCCGGAGACAACTCTAGCCCTTGAAGCCATGTCCGGTACCCGTTTCGACACCCTGGCGCTGCATGCTGGCGCCGCCCCCGACCCCGCCACGGGGGCGCGGGCCACGCCCATCCACCTGACGACATCCTTCGTCTTCAAAGACAGCGAGCACGCCGCCTCGCTGTTCAACATGGAACGCGCGGGCCACGTCTACTCACGCATCTCCAACCCCACGGTCGCCGTCTTCGAAGAGCGCGTCGCCGCCCTGGAGAACGGCGCCGGCGCGATCGGCGTGGCTTCGGGCCAGGCCGCGCTGCATCTGGCGGTGGCTACGCTGATGGGTGCGGGCTCGCACATCGTGGCATCCAGCGCCCTGTACGGCGGCTCGCACAACCTGCTGCACTACACGTTGCGCCGCTTCGGCATCGAGACCACCTTCGTGCAGGCGCGCGACATCGACGCCTGGCGCGCCGCCATCCGGCCCGAGACCAAGCTGCTGTTCGGCGAGACCCTGGGCAACCCCGGGCTGGACGTGCTCGACATCCCGACCCTGGCGCAGCTCGGCCAGGACAACGGCATCCCGCTGCTGGTCGACTCCACCTTCACCACGCCCTACCTGCTCAAGCCCTTCGACCTGGGCGCCGGCCTGCTCTATCACTCGGCCACCAAGTTCCTGGGCGGCCACGGCACCACCATCGGCGGCGTGCTGGCCGAAGGAGGCACCTTCGACTTCGACGCCTCGGGGCGCTTCCCCGAGCTGTCCGAGCCCTACGCGGGCTTCCACAACATGGTGTTTACCGAGGAAAGCACGGTGGCCCCGTTCCTGCTGCGCGCGCGCCGCGAAGGCCTGCGCGACTTCGGCGCCTGCCTGAGCCCGATGGCCGCCTGGCAACTGCTGCAGGGCATCGAGACGCTGCCGCTGCGCATGGCCCGCCACGTGGAGAACGCGCGCCGGGTGGTGCAGTTCCTGGTGTCGCACCCGATGGTCGAGTCGGTGGCCTATCCGGAGCTGGAATCGCACCCTGACTATGAGCTCGCCAAGCGCCTGCTGCCGCGCGGCGCGGGCGCCGTGTTCAGCTTCAACCTCAAGGGCAACCGCGCCGCGGGCCAGCGTTTCATCGAAAACCTGGCGCTGTTCTCGCACCTGGCCAACGTGGGCGATGCCCGCTCGCTGGTGATCCACCCCGCCTCCACCACCCACTTCCGCATGGACGCCGCGGCGCTGCAGGCGGCCGGCATCAGCGAAGGCACCATCCGCCTGTCGGTCGGCCTGGAAGACCCGGACGACCTCATCGACGACCTCAAGCGCGGCCTCAAGGCCGCCGAGAAAGCCATGAGCGCCAAGGGAGGGCAAGCCTGATGGAACTGACGATCGCAGGCCGCAAGGCCTACGCCTACACCGGTGGCAAACCCTTCGACCCGGCCCTGCCCTGCGCCGTGTTCGTGCACGGCGCGCAGAACGACCATAGCGTCTGGGCCCTGCAGACGCGCTGGTTCGCCAACCATGGCTTCAGCGTGCTGGCGGTCGACCTGCCCGGCCACAACCGTAGCGAGGGCGCGCCCCTCAAGACGGTCGAGGCCATGGCCGACTGGGTGGTCGAGCTGGTGCGCGCGGCCGGGGTCAGCGCCCCCGCGCTGGTCTTCGGGCACAGCATGGGCTCGTTGATCGCGCTGGAAACCGCCGCCCGCCACCCGGACGCGGTGCGCGCCATCGCCCTGCTCGCCACGGCCTACCCGATGAAAGTCGCCGACGCCCTGCTCGACGCCTCGCTCAACCACGTGGACCAGGCCATCGCCATGGTCAACGCCTGGTCCCACTCCAGCCTAGCCAACAAGCCTTCCTCGCCGGGACCGGGTTCGTGGATGCAAGGCGGCAGCCAGCGCCTGATGGAACGCGTGGCACAACGCAACCCCGAAGGCCACGTCTTCCACAACGACTTCTCCGCCTGCAACGCCTACGCCAACGGCGACGCCGCCGTGGCCGGCGTGCGTTGCCCCGCCCTGTTCATCAGCGGCAGCAAGGACATGATGACCTCGCCCAAAGCCGCGCAAGCACTCGCGGCCAAGATGGCCTCGGCCAGCACGGTCACGGTGCCCTGCGGGCATGCGCTGATGGGGGAAAGGCCGGACGAGGTACTCGACGCACTGGCGGCGTTCGCGCGCAAGGTGGTAGCGGCAGGTTGAACGCTGCGGCGTAGCGAGCGCCCGCCCTCTCCCCCGGCCCCTCTCCCACAAGTGGGAGAGGGGAGCCAACCAGCGGCAAGATCAACCAACTGGTGTAGCCGTGTGAAGCGCCCGAAGGGCGGGCCACACCCCAGCGCGATGCGAAGCGAGCCGTCAAGGTGTGCAGAGGCCGTATGGGGCGCCTCGGGATTCGGCGAAAAGAGCGGAAAAGAGGGACCCATGTCTGAGTATCGCCTTAAGGCGATGCGAGTTTGGGTCCCGG
>NZ_BAAILO010000461.1:0-393 GCF_054589115.1 Cupriavidus sp. 8B
GCGGCCTTGTGCACCATGGTGTAGGCGTAGTCCACGCCCATGCCGTAGGCGCCCGAGTGTTCCTTGACCAGTTTCATCACCGCGTCGTAGGTGTCGCGGTGGGCCCAGTCGCGCTGCCATTCGAGCAGCACTTGCTGCCAGGTCACCGGCACCACGCCCGCCTGCACCATGCGCTGCATGGCGTAGTCGTGCGCTTCCTTGCTGGTGCCGCCGGAGGCATCGGCCACCATGTAGATCTCGTAGTCGCTGTCGTGCATCGCGGACAGCGCGAAGGTGGTGTTGCAGACCTCGGTCCACAGACCGGCCACGATGATCTTCTTGCGGCCGTTGGCGGCCAGCGCGTCGCGCACCTTCTGGTCGTCCCACGAGTTCATCGAGGTGCGTTCCAGCGTC
>NZ_BAAILO010000462.1:0-4309 GCF_054589115.1 Cupriavidus sp. 8B
CTTTAGCCGGGCCGCGACCTTGGTGGCATTGCAGCCGGTGTCGAAGCACTGGCCGCGGAACACCTTGCCGATGCTGTCCGGCAGGCCGCTAACGGCCACACCGAAGTTCTCGCAAGCGTGGCAGGCTTTCGCCTGGTCCTCGCCAACGCCGGTCGGGCCGTCAACCACCAGTTGGACACGGGTATGGTTATCGCCCACTCTGACAATGCGAACCACCGGGTACTCATCCTTCAGACCATATGCCACTGTTTCCAGTTGCTTTTCGGTCTTCTGGGTGTAGCAGCCACGGTTGGTGCAATTGCCCGAGGCGATGGCTTCACTGAACATCTCCGTTTGCAACGAGGAGTTGTGCGGGCATGCGGCGCATTCGGCCTTATCGAAGATAGCGGTAGCGAGACTGCATGCCGCGGCCTCGATCGTCTTCTTGAGTTCGGCCACGGTCTTCTTCTCGCTGATGATGACCGGCAGGAGCTTGTCCTGCTTGTCTTTCGCGAGGGTGGCCAGCAGTTCCGCGTGTCCGAGCTGGATCTGGCGCGTGTTTAGCGCGTCAAGCACGGACGGACTGCAATTCATCAGGGCCAGGCGCTTGTCGAGCGTCCCGCGCGACCAGCCCAGTACACGGGCGGCCTCGTCGCGATCTCCCTTGAGTTGCCCAACGATCTTCGCCGCGGCCACGGCCTCCTCCGAGGGTGCCATGTCGGCGCGCTGGACGTTCTCAATGAGAGCCAGACGATCAGCCTCGTCGTCGGTCAGTGCCTTGATGGTCACTGGCATGGGATAGTCGTCACCGTGCGCAGCTTTCGCTGCCCGGTACCGGCGCTCGCCGGCGACCAGCTCGAACTCGTCACCGTCCAGGGGGCGGATCAAGATCGGCTGGATGACGCCATTCTCCCGAACGGAGTCGGTCAACTCTGCCATCTCGGCAGGATCAAAATACTTGCGCGGATTACGGCCAGCACGGATCTTGCCAAGAGCGATAGTGGGGTTTTGCATATTGTGGGTTCTCCGAAACGGAAAAGGGAACCCGTTGCCGCACCGGGAACAGGTTCCCGATGGGATAAGAAAGAAGGCGTTGGCTAGCCCGACAAGGCGGACAGGCCACGTTACTGCAAAAAACTGGGCACCTGGCGGTGCGGGGTCGATGCGTCAGAGACGCGGTAGGTGGCGAAAGGATACCGCAACATCAAGGCGCGCGCCAGATCCCACATGCACGAGCGGGGGGGCGTGACACTGCGACTCTTGGTGGCCATTTCGGCGCCCCGGCATCTGCATTGTGGGAAACCCAAGGGTGATCAGACAAAAAAAAAGCCCTCCGAGGAGGGCTGAGTACATCCGAGAGCTTGGGGCAGTAGCGGGGTCGCGCTACTGACTTCATTTTAAGATCGCTGATGACGCTCATGCGCCCCGTAAGACAACGAATTTAGTGAGCTTTCGCGGGAAAAGGCCCGATTGGTCGCGACAGCAGCGTCGTCACGGCACCTGCCACGTGCCAACCATCCATTTCTGACTCGTAATGGTTGTGGACCAGTCTATCCAGGCACAACACCTCCATGCCGTCGGCGTCCACCGTGCCCAGCACCCTGGCCACGGTCAGCCGGCGCGTTCCCTTGCGCTTCACCGTCACAATGCCGTCTCCAACGGAGATGGCGCATTCACTCACTTTCATGCAGCCTCCTTGAGCAGTTCGCGCATGTCGTGCGGCTTGCGGCCACGCAACAATGCAAGGTCCTCAACAAAATTGTCCAGCACGGTATCCATGTGCAAGAACGAGGCGTCCTCCAATTCGGGGGTCGCCCAATCCAATCCGGCCTGCATCGCATCCCGCTTGTGCGCCACCATCTGGTCCTGGTAAATATCGACGCTGCCCGGCAAGTGGAAGAACAGAACCTTCAGCACGCCCTTTCGGTCCCAGCGCAGTGCGCGTCGCATCGCCTGATACTCGATTCGCCACGTCCACGACCGGTCATAGAAAAGCACATAGTCAGCCATCGGTAGGTTGTAGCCAGCCCGGCCGGATGCCTTGGTGCAGAGCAGACCCGTCGCCTTGCCGCCAACGAAGCGCTTGTCCTTGTCGGCCACGCGCTTGCGGATCGGGATGTTGCCGTGGAACGGCACCGTCTCGACACCACGCTTGGCCAGTTCGCCAGCAATCAGCTCGATGACACCGGGATTCTCGGCAAACAGGATTGCTTGCTTGCCCTCCTCTGCGATTTCCTCCATTCGGTCAATGACCGCGCGCTGCTTGCTGGTTAGCTGGCCCAACATGCCGATGCCCTCCATCCCATGCTGCGGATAGTTGGCGGCGAAGTGCACAGCGCGAATGCGCGCCAGGATAGTCAGCAGGTTGTTGGTCCGTCCCTCCCCACGCGTGGTCCGGTACCAGTCGGCGAATTCGTCGGCTGCCTTGAGGTACAACGAAAGGTGTGCCGGGTCCCAATCCGTCTCGATGACCTCCATTGCCGGCGGCTCAATCTGGATATAGCGAGACACCTCCGGCTCACAGACCAGCCGTCGCTTGACGTGCGGCGCCAGCATCTGCCGATACTGTGGCAGGTTGCCGATCTTGGGCACTTCCCGCTTCGCCCCGTCCTGCAGGCTCTCCGCGAATTGCCAGGTCACCCATTCGAGCACAACGAAGTCATCGCGGAACCGATCAATTCCCCGCACGGCATGTTGCACCGTCGCCAGCCAGTTCGCTTCCAGATAGCCCCGCTTGTAGCCGTAAGGCTGCGCCGCGGTGCCATCCCCGCCCGTGAAGGCGATCAACCCGAACACATCGCGCGGATAGTTCGGGATTGGACTACCGGTCAGGACATAGCGGCGCCGAGCCGAGAGCTGCCAAAGCGCCCGACTCTGGTCGCTCGTTGGATTGGAAAGACGCTCCCCCTCGTCGGCGATCAACAAACCGATACGCCGGCGCAACCGATGGGCAAATGTCACCCGCCTGGAATCGCGCGGGCTGACCGGCATGCGCAGCCGCTCGTAGGAGATCAGGTTGATCCGCGAAAGCGTCTGCAATCCAGCGGCAGAGTCGATGACATGCACGGCATCGTTCGGGATCTGCAGTTTGGCCAGTTCCTTTTGCATCTCGTCGATCAGACGGGACTCAACAACGATCAAACCGTGCTTCACCCCGGATAGCAGGATCAGGGCCACGGCGAGTCGAGACTTTCCGCACCCTTGCTCCCAGGCGACAACCGCACCATTCGGCTTGAGCAGCAGTTCTACCAAGTCATCTCGCTGGAATTCCCAGTCCAACCAACGATTTATGCCCAGCGCCTTGATGCGCGCGCGTAATGTCGCCGCTTGATCTGGATACCGGCGGACAAGGCCTTCATGCACCGTCTCCCAGCCTTCCCCATCATTAGCCACCACCACCAGGCTGTTGAGCTCATCGAGCGACACGGTGTACTGACTCCCGCCGCGCTCATAGGTATAGCGGCCGCCAGCATCACGGTGAAACTCCACCGTCTCGCCAGCTTTCACCACAGGGCTGCCCCAGCGGGTCCGGTCTACGCAGAAGGCTTTGCGAGCAGTGCCTTCCAACTTCTCAGCGGAGGCTGCGCCAGTTACCCACGCATCGTGACGAAGCGGCGTCGCCTGGCGGGCGCTGCGCCGTATCCTGTTGCCAAGATGCGCGAGGAATCCCGGTGCAAGCTCCGGTTCCCCGCCGGCGGCGCGAATCATCTGCAGCAGGCCGTCGAGCGCGGCGATTGGGTTCGGCTGGACAAGATACGCCTCAATGTCGAGGCGACCGTGGCCGGCGTAGCGAAACCCTTTCGGCAACCGCTGCCCCTCCAATGGCACGATCCGGCGATCCAGAATCCGGTTCAGCACCATTGCCTCCGTGAACCCGCAATCGAAACCGAGGACAATGCGACGTCCGTCGTTGGAGATGCGTACCCGTTTCTGCGAGGTCACAGGGCGGGTGATCACGGGCCCATCGTCATCAAGCAGCTGGTGATTGAGCCTGGTCTCACCGGACACGCGATCGTCTACGTTCAGACCGAGCGGCGGCAATACCGTGTCCAGCGAGCGGAGCTTTTCCCTCACGACAGCGGTTCGATGGGAGCGATACCGACCAAAAACGGCTATAGCGGTGCGCACCTCCGCCCCCTCCTCCCGGAAGGCATTGGCCGGCAGTTCGAACACCCCCAGCAAGCGGCGTGCTAGCTCGGCGTAGGGATCGTTCCAGTTCACGAGCGTCACGTCGAATTTCTGAACGAACGTGAGCGGAAGCAGTGCCACAACCACTTGCGCGGCGTCGAGTGCTTGCTCCAGCGCATATTCGTGGCTAAGAGCGCTCGTA
>NZ_BAAILO010000463.1:0-243 GCF_054589115.1 Cupriavidus sp. 8B
GCAGGGATGCTGCTACCGAGCAGCCTCACGACGAAACCGGCGTCATTCGCAAGATCGTGGCCATTTAAACCGGTAACGGCATGAGGCCATTAGAACCCGGGGCCTGACGACGAAACCACCGGGCTGCGCAACCCCGACACGCCAGCCTCCTGCAAGGATCGCTTTCTCTTGGTTACTTCTCTTTACGAGTAAAGAGAAGTGACATCTCACATGTGTGTAAACGGCCAACCCCGTACAGCCGCG
>NZ_BAAILO010000464.1:0-6825 GCF_054589115.1 Cupriavidus sp. 8B
ACGCGTTCACACATCGACGGGCAGCGCAAACGCCGCAAAGGCGTCGGCTCGGCCATCCGACGCAGCATCCCGGTACGCACCTTCGCCGACTGGCGCAATCCGCCACCCGGCTACTTCGAGATCGACATGGTCGAACACTGTGGTGGCCCGAAGACCGACGGTGGCTTCGTCTGCCCGTCCTGTGGGCATCCGGGAGGATGGCGGCTTGGGGACGACAGGATTGCCCCGGGGCTACGCTCAACTCCGGTTAAATGGACACCCCGGATCTGAATTATCAGACCAAAGCAGCCCATATAGCGCCGCTGAACCTGGCAGGATGACCCGTTAAGGCTCACGAACGCTGGGAAGAACCGGAAAAAAGACCAGTCAGCAAGTGACTGATTGGATTGGGATTTCTGCGAGACAATGCCCCGAAACCCGCATGGCTGCTAGGGGTGCCTACCCCGGTAAATTGCAGAAAAATCAATGGGACCCCTATATAACCGTATCAATCTGCAGGAAAAGGACGATTACCCCGTTTTGGCCGCACATTCCTCAAGCGCAAGCGCGATAAATGCCCTTGCTGCGGCGCTTCGATACGCGCCTTTGCGCAGGAGCAACGCAGCGGTACGCTGCGGCAGCGCTGGCTCGAGGTCCACCTGATGCAGTTCGCCGTGCTCGCGCGCTATCGCGGCCGGCAGCAGCGTTGCGAGCGTGCTGCGGTGCACGAGCTCGATGACCGCGCTGATCGAATTGACCTCCATCGCAATGCGCGGCGTGACACCATGCTGCCTGCAATATCGATCGATATAGTTGCGCGTAGCAAACTCTTCGTTGAGCAGCACGAGCGCTTCGCTCTCGAACTCGCGAAGCGTCAACGCGGCGCGCTTCTTCGCAGACGGATGCGACTTGCCTACCATCATCGCCAGGGCTTCGACGAAAAGCACCTGGGTCTCGATTTCGGGGGAGCGCGTATCGTTGAAAGCGATGCCGACATCGAGCGCATCTTCGTTCAACAACGCCTCCATCCGGTCCTGCGGCATTTCGAGAATGTTCAGCGTGATGCCCGGATAGCGGCGGTTGTACTTCTCCAGCAACGGACCGATCAGGTACGCCGTGAACGTCGGGGTCATCGCGAGCCGCAGCGAGCCGCGGCTCAATTCCTGCACGTCGTGGATCGCCCGCTTTCCTGCCTCCAGGTCTTGCAACGCGCGCCGCGCGTAGTGCACATAGGCCGCACCGGCGTCGGTCAGCTGGATCGTCCGCCCGGACCGATCAAGCAATTGAACGCGCAGCGTGTCCTCCAACTGCCTGATCTGTTGCGACAGCGTCGGCTGCGACACGTGCAGCGCCTCGGCAGCGCGCGTGAAATTGCGGTGTTCCGCCACCGCCAGAAAGTAACGGATATGCCGGAGCAGCATGGAGCTCCCAAACTATTGGTGCGGTCTATAGACACAATAATAAACGAGTCTTGGACGCTATAGCTTGATCGCCGCATGATTCGTCCATCGGTTCTCGACCAACACCCAGATGGAGCAAAACATGCAAGAAATCGTCGACGGCTTCCTGAAGTTCCAGCGCGACGTGTTTCCGCAGCGCTCCGAGCTTTTCAGGCAACTGGCCACGAGCCAGCACCCGCGAACTTTGTTCATCTCATGCTCGGACAGCCGGCTAGTACCGGAACTCGTCACGCAGCGCGAGCCGGGCGACCTGTTCGTGATCCGCAACGCCGGCAACATCGTGCCGTCGTACGGCCCGGAGCCGGGCGGCGTGACCGCCACGGTCGAATACGCGGTCGCTGCACTCGGCGTCACCGACGTGGTGATTTGCGGTCATTCCGATTGCGGCGCGATGACGGCCATCGCCACCTGCAAGTGCATGGACCACATGCCCGCCGTGCGCAACTGGCTGCATTACGCGGATTCCGCGAAAGTCGTCAACGAGGCGCGTGAGCACAAGAGCGAGCGCGACCGGGTCGATTCGATGGTCCGCGAGAACGTCATCGCCCAACTCGCGAACATCAAGACGCATCCTTCCGTGCGGCTCGCGCTCGAACAAGGGCGTCTCGCCCTGCACGGCTGGGTGTACGACATCGAAACCGGCTCGATCGATACGCTCGATGGCACGACGGATCACTTCGTTTCTCTCGCGGCCCATCCGCATGTTTGTGCAACCCCGGCTCGACTGAACCTCGCTGCCTGAATCACCGCTGTTTAACCTCGTTCTATCCCAAGGAGCATCATCATGACGCAGTCCCAATATAGCCAGGCCCCTCGTGAAGCCCTCACCGACGCGATCATTGACGCGAAGGTCCGCAAGAACCTGACGTTCGAGCAGATCAACGAAGGCACGGGCCTCAGCCTCGCATTCGTCACCGCTGCGCTGCTCGGCCAGCATCCGCTGCCCGCCGACGCAGCCAAGGTCGTGGCCGACAAGCTCGAACTCGGCGAAGACGCACTCCGTCTGCTGCAGACCATCCCGGTGCGCGGAAGCATTCCGGGTGGCGTACCGACGGATCCGACGATCTACCGGTTCTACGAAGTGGTGCAGATCTACGGCTCGACTCTGAAGGCGTTGGTGCATGAGAAGTTCGGCGACGGCATCATCAGCGCAATCAATTTCAAGCTCGACATCAAGAAAGTCGACGATCCGGAAGGCGGCTCGCGCGCGGTGATCACGCTTGACGGAAAGTATCTGCCGACCAAACCGTTCTGAGGCAGCTGGGGAATTGTTCTTACGAGAACGACTCCCCATTAGTTTGATCTACATATTATTTTGCCGAAGCCATGAATGCTTCAGGCGCTCACCCAAACTCTATTGCTGTATCAAAATTTTTTTGCGATTTTAAATAGCCGAATGGTCGTCTATTGATTCACGCGATGCGCTCTCGCGATTGAGCGACTGTCCAACGCCGCCAGGTGCGGCCAAGAATAGGAGTTCCACCATGTCAACTTCCATGTGCAATCACCATACCCCTTATGCAGATCCCGTTGCTCCGGCGCTGCCGAAGGCCAATATCGAGCTGGACCTGCCGCGCACGGCGCTCGTGGTCATCGATCCGCAGATCGACTTCATGAGCCCCGAGGGCCGCAGTTGGGGCGTCGTTGGAGAAAGCGTGACGGAGCAGAACCTGGTGCCCAACCTGATCCGTCTTTTTCATGCGGCGAAGCAGGCGGGCATCACCGTTGCGATTTCGCCGCACTACTACTACCCGCATGACCACACCTGGAAGGTACAAGGACCGGCTGAGATGTTCCAGCACGCCTTAGGCATGTTCGACCGCCCGGGCGCTTTGACGACAGAGGGCTTTCGGGGCTCGGGCGCCGACTTCGTCCCGGAACTCAAGCCGTATATCGAGGATGGCAAGACCATCATCTGCTCCACGCACAAACTGTATGGTCCGCAAGTCAACGACCTGACTCTGCAACTGCGCAAACAGCGCGTGGACCAGGTGATCCTTGCGGGCATGGCCGCCAATCTGTGCGTCGAATCCCATCTGCGTGATCTGCTGGAGCAAGGCTTCGAAGTTGCTGTCGTGCGCGACGCCGTAGCAGGGCCGAAGCTACCGGAAGGCGACGGGTATCACGCGGCACTGGTCAACTTCCGCTTCATCGCAAACGCGCTGTGGGATACCAACGAAACCGTGCAGCGGTTGGCCGGAAAGGTTGGAGCAGCCGCGTAGCGCCTGTCATGCGCCAGGGGCAACAGTGGCGCGGCAATGGCAGGGTATATGAATGTCCGATTCAAAGAATGCATAGGGGCGACTCACATGCCTAAGATTCCTTCGCGCTACAGGTATTTCGCCTATGGCGTTATCCAGTCCGGATTAACCTGCTCCATCGCTGCCGCCATCGCAAGCATTTCATTCGTGGAAAATGGCCTGTTCTTTCAGCACTGGCTAAGGTCCTGGAGCGTTTCCTGGCTGACCATGCTGCCGGTTGTCGTGTCGGCCACGCCCATCATTCGCCGCCTGGTCGATCGCATGACAAACCACTCTTAGGAGATAAATGATGTTTACCGCAAACATGCCTATCAATGTCGGAAATACCGCCTTCATGCTGATCTGCGCGAGCCTGGTCATGTTGATGACGCCGGGACTCGCGTTTTTCTACGGCGGCCTCGTGGAGCGCAAGAACGTGCTGGCGGTCATGATGCAGAGCTTCAGCTCACTCGCCTGGACGACCGTGCTGTGGTTCGCATTCGGCTACTCGATGGCCTTCGGCCCGACTTGGCACGGCATCGTCGGCGATCCGACCTACTACGCGTTCCTGCGCGGCATCACGCTGCAGACGATGTTCCAGGGAAACGACGCGGGCATTCCGCTCGTTGTCCACGTCGCGTACCAGATGATGTTCGCGATCATCACACCGGCGCTGATCACCGGCGCCTTCGTCAACCGCGTGACGTTCAAGGCGTACTTCTTGTTCCTCACCGGCTGGCTCATCCTCGTGTACTTCCCGTTCGTGCACATGGTTTGGAGTCCGGAAGGCATCCTCGCGAAGTGGGGCGTGCTCGACTACGCGGGCGGCATCGTCGTGCACAACACGGCCGGGTTCGCCGCGCTCGCTTCTGTGCTCTACGTGGGTCGCCGCCATAGCCTCGAGCACAAGCCCCACAACGTGCCGCTGATCGCGCTGGGCACGGGTCTGCTCTGGTTCGGCTGGTACGGCTTCAACGCGGGTTCGGAACTGCGCATCGATGCGATAACCGCATCGTCGTTCCTCAACACCGACGTCGCCGCCTCATTTGCCGCCGTCACGTGGCTGCTGATCGAATGGCTGAACGCGCGTCAGCCGAAGTTCGTCGGCCTGCTGACCGGCTCGGTCGCCGGGCTGGCTACGATCACGCCCGCTGCCGGCTACGTCTCGCTCCATACGGCCGCGATCATAGGCATTGCCGCGGGCCTGATCTGCTACTACGCGGTCGCGCTGAAGAACAAGCTGGGCCTCGACGACGCGCTCGACGTCTGGGGCGTGCACGGCGTGGGCGGGCTGGCCGGCACGATTCTGCTCGGCGTGTTCGCATCGAAGGCGTGGAACCCGAACGGCGCCGACGGCCTCCTGCTCGGCGGCGGCGATTTCTTCCTCAAGCAACTCGTGGCGGTGATCGTATCCGGCATCTGGGCGTTCGTGTTCACCTGGGGCATGCTGTGGCTGATCGATCGCGTGACGTCCGTCAAGGTCGATGCCGCGGTTGCGCAGCGCGGGCTCGATAGCGGGCTGCACGGCGAAGTCGCTTACCTGAATGAGTGATCCGCGAATACGCGGCTGACAAGATCGCTTAAAGTAAGGCGTGGTGGAAACACCACCGCGCCTTACCTGTTGTCGGACGGATGAATCGAATCGCAGCCAGGCCTACTTCACGTCAGTGATGACACCTAGAGGCCTGCGCGTCTATCCCGTTCATCGACTACGATGTCCTTGCGCTTGTAGCCAATCTCATCGGCGATGAGGTGTGCCGTGGTCAGCGCACGCAACGCGGGGCTCGACACGAGCAGATCGGGCTCCACCCCGCGATCAATCCGGCGCTTGCCCATCTTGGACGCGTCATGGCGACCGCGATCGTCCAACGATCGCTGCCGATCAGGCAAGGACGGATCGTCGCGACTCGCTTTGGCATGCCGCACAAGAAACAAAGTTTTCATGGTCAAGCCGAGGAGGGGCCCCTCAATGATAGCGAGGACCATCAAGTCCGTGCCCTCAACGGGGTAATCGTACCTTTCATGCAATTTCTGGCGGTTTGATCGAAAAATACCTTATCGATCAACGATCTGCGGATCTTCCGATTGGGTGAGAACCGTCAAGCCGCAGAGCCTTGCTGCAGGCGGTTCTGCGCGCGACTACCGCCAGATTTGACACGAAAGGTACGATTACCCCAACGAGGACGCGTCGCCAAACCGACGGGCTCAGGCCGCACAGAGCAATTCGAAGTTGAAGGACGGAGATCGCCGGCCCAGGATCAGAAGCCATGCGCGCATTGTACGTGCCTCATTAGCCTCCTGGCAGTGATCCGGTCGTCTGCCCCCGCTTTGGCCCGGTCTCCGCTTGGGGGCGTGTCTCCAGTGAGCGGCCGAGCGGCCAGCCGCAGACGATCGGCGCCTGCCAACAAACGCCGGTCTCGCGTCCACAGAGCACTGCCGGGTGTCAGCCGGGTAGCACCCGGCAGATGTGCGTCGACATAGCCAATCCCGAGGCCGTACAGCACTTGGTCGCCGATCATCCGTCGACAAACGCTGCCAGCGCTATCCCGGGAATCGGCCGCCGGGCATCGTACTCGACAAGCGTTCACTAGGAGACAACAGGATGTTCGACCTTACCCGAATCAGTGTGATGAGGGGCACCTCACAGCATCAGTGCCGCAACCAATCCGATGGGAACAGAAGTATCGTAAGCGCTCAATAAACGACACGCTGCCCAGGGATCCGTCACCGCTCTCGTCGATGTCCAGATATGGCGGTAGGACGGAACGAACCGGCACACCTTCGTACAGATGACCGGAGGAACCAGGAGGTCACTCATAGCCCTCAATTCCCTCGCCCGCTGGCGGACGGACGGAAATTCTCCGGAAATCACTGGCATTTTTTCTATTCGCCGCCAAAGTTGTTCCTGATGGGGGGCCGAATGCAAATCAGCCCCTATGTAAAGTAGCCTTCTGGCATCTACTGGCCAACATGAATCGGGCGTAGAACAACCTCTTGGCCGCATTGACTACCGACTAAGGGTTCCACCCAGCACCGTATTCGCGCCAACTCCAGGGCATCAAAGTGAGTGATATATCATGCACACTGTAATAAGAGCATATTCGGGAGCAGGCGCTAAGGAACTCTTCGATTTGTTGGAGAGGCGC
>NZ_BAAILO010000465.1:0-209 GCF_054589115.1 Cupriavidus sp. 8B
GGACCTCCGACGAGGCAGAGCGAAAGCGGCTCTATACCCTGCTCAAACGTGACAAGTGGCTCGAAGACAAGTACCTGCACCGGATGATGCGCAAGTCCTTTCGGCACGGCGTGTCGCGTTGCGACAATCAGTTCATCGTCCGCTCGGACAAGCATCAGAGCCGCGTCAGAGACGGGCAGCTGGTCATCACCATCCACATCGCCAGGCAG
>NZ_BAAILO010000466.1:0-1632 GCF_054589115.1 Cupriavidus sp. 8B
CCCGTGCTGCCCGATGACAGGCACTTCGAGATCGATGCCGCTGAGCAGGCTTCGGTCGAATCCGTGTTCGGGGAAAACCGGGCCAACGATCTAGCCAGCCGCGCCAACGACCGGTTCCGCGCCTGGTTTGTCGACTCGGGAGCGATACGCCGCTCCTATGCCGGTTCCGCCAACCAGACCCTGGTCAGCGATGGGGGCACAGCGGGCGTCGCCTCGCACTGGATGCGGCACCTCTGGATGGAACTGTATCGCGCGATCTATCGGGCCACAGTCGCAGGCAATTGGGTGTGGGGCACGCTCTTCTTCATGGCAGCCATGCTCAATGATGGCGCGGTGCAGCGCCGCATCCGGGCCGCCGCGGCGGGGGTCGCCAGTCCCGTGGGTTTCCACCTCGCGGCGCACGGCTTGCTGGTCACGTTTGGCGTTAGCGGCTCAGCCTTGCTTATGCCTATGTCGCTGCCCGCCGCCGTTTGGACGGGCGCGGCCGTCTGCATCGGTGCCCTCGCCTGGCGGCTTACCGCCACCTTCCATTCGAACCGGTAGCCGCACTCCCATTACCCACAACGCAACCATTCAACGCGGATCGCCCAACCTTGGGGGTCCATTCAGGAGAGAACAGCATGACCACCAACACTGACACCGCCGTTGTCGCCACACTGGACGACGCGCCACTCGCCGCAGCAACCGATACCCTGGCGGCAAGCGGCCCGACGATCGAGCTGGCCCACATGGCTCCCGGCACCGGCACCGGCATCACCGACGGCGCGGACGACGGTTCGCTCGAACGCGAACTGCAAGAAATGGATGCGGCGGCCGAGACGCTGCGCAAGGAGGGCTTGATCTCGTTGGAGGAGGCTGCTGAGAAGAAAGCCGAGGTCGACAACACCCGCAAGCGCTTTCGCGAACTGAAGCCAGAGGACCGCGCCGCGATCATTCGCCGCCGCCGCGAAATCGGCGTCCAGATTCTGACCCGCCAACTGGCCGGCGCCGCGGTCGTGCCGGTCGCCATCAAGCTCAACCACACCCGCCTGCGCCCGTTGTTTGAACAATGGTGGCCGTTCATGAACCGCATGAGCATCAACCTGCAGCGCTTTGGCAGCGCCACCTATGCCAAGGCCGAGCTGGCCGCCGTGGAAGAGTACTTCGAGCGCGCCCTATCGCGCATGGAGGACTACGTCGACGAGCAGTTGCGCGTCGCCGAAGCGCTGCGCACGCAGCGCGAAGCAGAGATGCGAGCGAAGAACGACATTGTGTTTGAGCCGACGGTCACGCTGCCATCGTTGAGCCTCACGGTCGAGGCCTATTCTCGCTTCTCGATGCGCGTGCTGGGCGTGCTGGCCAAGTTCGACCGCACGATGGATCAGTTCGACTTCATGGTGTGGAATGGCATTCGCGACCAGACCGACATCAACGACGAGGTGGCACGCTTCCTGCGCAGCTTCCACCCGCTCGGCCTGCGCAGCTACACGACCCACCTGAAGCTGATGACCACAGTGCGCGGCGTCTGAACGTTACGTGCCGCCCCTCTCATCCCGGGGGCGGCATCCCTCCCGAAACACCGACCGATTGACAGGCTAAACCATATGGACTTGACGAACGCCAGGGTGGAATTCCAGACCGACTTCAATTCGT
>NZ_BAAILO010000467.1:0-396 GCF_054589115.1 Cupriavidus sp. 8B
TGGCATGGCGAAGTGGCTCACGGCATGGCGAAACAACCCGGAAACGCCTTGGATGGCCGAGACGCCAAGCAGCGCGCAGCAGCAGGCGCTCAAGGATCTGGAGCGCGCATTCAAGAATTTTTTCGAAAAGCGTTCGGACTTCCCGCGTTTTAAGCGCAAGGGCTCGCGCGATAGCTTCCGCTCGCCGGATAAGAAGGCGATCACGCTGGACAGTGAGAACGGACGCATCAAACTCCCGAAACTCGGCTGGATGCGCTATCGCAACAGCCGTATGGTGCTCGGCGAGGTCCGCAGCGTCACCTATCGGAATAGCGCCTGATCCCTGATCGTTGCCGCTGCCGGCGGACAACCGTGAGTACCACGACACCGAACGAGAGAGACCTTGGAATTTTACGT
>NZ_BAAILO010000468.1:0-1636 GCF_054589115.1 Cupriavidus sp. 8B
CTTCCATCAGGAACTGCTCGCCGCGACGAAGTCCGCTTGAGAGAAACAACAACCATGACGCGACGCCAAACCAGAGAATTCCACGAACAATTCCTGCATCCCGCGTGGCTGCGGGATCGCACCACGTCGGCCAATCTGCGCCTGTCCATGGCGATGGCCAACACCCTCGCCGTCAAGCCCGACTTTGAGCCGGTCTTTGGCGCGAAGAAGGAAGACTTGCAGGCGCTGCGCGACAACGTCGAGCAATCTTCCCAAATCCTTTGCTCGCCGTTTCTCGCCTTCACGCCCACCCTGGAGACGCCTGCGGACTGGGCGTGCTTTACCGACGGCACCACCTCGACACTGGCCTATGACCGTCTGGCAGACTCAACCCCAGCCCTCACGCCGCTGGACAAGCTGCTGCTGGAGGAACACAACCGCGTCTATGTGGGTGCCCTGTACGACGTGCTCAACATCTCGTTGCTGGCCGCGCCTCTCTTGGGTATTTCCATTGAACTGGCCGAGTTCCTGCGCACACTGCCGCAGCACCGCGTGGAACTGGCGATTTCGTCGCGGGCCATTCCGTTGTTCAAATGGCGCTTCGCCAGCCCGATATTCTGGACAGAAGCCAGCTCGGGCCGCCTATCCAGTGAAGTCCTCGCGCACTACCTGATGGAACACTGTCCGCTCAGAACTGACAAACTTCCGCACTCCGGGGCCTGGGGAGGACTGCGCATGCCGAGGCCGTTATCTGAGGCCTATGCCGAAGCCCTCCTTCATTTCAGGTGTCGCGCCAAGAGCGTGGCCTCTCTGTTCAAGATGAGCGTAACGAACGTTCGCAAGGATTACATCCGGATCCACGGCGAATCATCCCCGTCCGGTCATTCACCGACCTCATCTGCCTGGTACCTGGATTCCGCAGGAAAGCGATTGCAATCGACGTTTCATATCTGGTTGTTCCGTGCGGCCATCGCGAGCGAAGCCACGATCCCCGGGGCTTTCATTGCGGCGGTCGATATCAGCAAGCATCTGTTCGGCGACGACTCCAAGCTGAGCGCCGACCGCGCATTCCATCTGTCGCGCTCGATGGCAAGCGAGCATGACCTTGCCGTGCGCGGCTGCCGCACTTGCGGCACCGCGTACCTGACGGCCAGTGGCGATCTGGCGCACGCTGTACTGTGCCCAAGCTGTAGCGGTACACTCACGTCCCCGAACTTTGGGCGGGTCGGTCGCACACGGGCGCGCAAGAAGAAGAGCTAAGCCAGCGAGCGTGGCGTGCGCTGGCCCCCAGGCTCTGCCGTCTTCGATCCGTTGTGCGGCGGACCCCGTCCTTCAGGGCAGGGGTAAGAGCGCGGACGCCGCAGGCGTCCTTGACAACGCTCGATCGCTGATACGATAACTCTATGCAACGTCTTCAAACTTTTAAGTTCGAACTCATGCCAAACGGCGAACAGACGCGCAAGATGCGTCAGTTCGCCGGTGCGTGCCGTCGTGTCTATAACGACGCGCTGGCCGCGCAGCAGAAGAATCATGAGGCAGGCGGGAAGTTCGTCAATTACGTTGGCATGGCGAAGTGGCTCACGGCATGGCGAAACAACCCGGAAACGCCTTGGATGGCCGAGACGCCAAGCAGCGCGCAGCAGCAGGCGCTCAAGGA
>NZ_BAAILO010000469.1:0-267 GCF_054589115.1 Cupriavidus sp. 8B
ACTGACCATGACACGCATTGCCAAGGTCATCCTCAAATCCACCAGCGGCGACGAGTACTCGTGCTCGGTACACTATGAGCCAGACGCCGACGTTGTCACACTACCGGTGCGCCTGGACAACCTCGTCGATGCCTCCATTGCGATGGGGGAGCGTCACGTCCTTTTGCTGCTGGAAGACGGCTATCAGTTTCCGCTGGTGCGCATGGAACCTGCGGTCTACAACGTGGATCGTTCCAAGGCGGCCAAACGGGGCTGGATGGACGAAGC
>NZ_BAAILO010000470.1:0-351 GCF_054589115.1 Cupriavidus sp. 8B
GGCCCCTCGGCCAGGATCGCGCCGCGCTGCAATACCGTGATCTTGTCGGCAATCGACGAGACCACGTTCATGTTGTGCTCGACCATCAGGATGGTGCGCCCCACCGCCACCTTGCGGATCAGCTCGGTGACGCGCGCCACGTCTTCGTGGCCCATGCCCTGGGTGGGCTCGTCCAGCAGCATCATCTCCGGCTCCATCGCCAGCGTGGTGGCGATCTCGAGCGCGCGCTTGCGGCCGTACGGCAGGTTGACCGTCACCGTCTGCGCCACATCGGTCAGCCCGACCTGCTCGAGCAGTTCCATGCCGCGTGCGTTGAGCGTGTCGAGCGTGCCCTCGCTGCGCCAGAAATGA
>NZ_BAAILO010000471.1:0-265 GCF_054589115.1 Cupriavidus sp. 8B
GCAGTCGACTGCGCTAGTTCCGGGGCCACTGTCGGCGGCCTGGCAGGACTTGATCAAGGCCGCGACCCTTGAACAGTTGCTGGTCAAGCGCAACACCACTGGGCACATCGCCGGCCAGATCGTGCGCCCCCTGCGCGTGCTCGCCACCTGCTTGCCCGACACGGAGCCGTGGCAACTGACAACGCTGGATTGCCACCGCGCCATCCATCTGGCGAGCAGCATCCAGGCCTGTGGCAAGTTGGGGCAAGTCGTTGAAGGCGTTCTC
>NZ_BAAILO010000472.1:0-283 GCF_054589115.1 Cupriavidus sp. 8B
TGGCTTGATTTCCAGCGCAAGTTCTCTCCAGTCGATCCGCCGCCGTTCAGACCTACGAAGGTCACTGGCGACTGGCTGCCACCGGAAGTCGTCATTGACGCGTTCTCAAACGGGCAGCTGTGGAACGGCTGGCTAATCCCATTCTTCACCCGAGAGGCTGCACTCGCTCTGCGCGAGCACATGCCGGAGCTTTACTACAGCGAGGCGACGGACCAGTTCTGCCTGCAAGGCGACGATCCGCAGTGGTGCGGCGCCACGGACCTGACCATCGACGGTACGGTCG
>NZ_BAAILO010000473.1:0-625 GCF_054589115.1 Cupriavidus sp. 8B
CGTTTGTTTCATCCTTGTCTTTGTTTTTCATGCCTTCACCTTCAACGCGCCACGCTTTCCGCCGGATGACCTGTAGCTGAATTGATCAGCATTTCCCTAGTGTTGTGTCCCAGAAATAACTTTACGTAGACGCTCGACTTTGGCGAGGATCGAATCAGCCGTAGCCGTCCAGATAAAGGGGCGTTTGTGAACGTTGTAGTGCTCGACGTAGCGCTGGATTTGCAGGACCAATTGGCGCACGCTTTCAAATGATCCGCGGCGGATAGCCTGCTGCGTGATCAACCCGAACCAGCGCTCGACCTGGTTGAGCCAGCTCGAGTACGTCGGCGTGAAGTGCATGTGATAACGCGGGCGTTTGGCCAACCATGCCTTGACCTTGGGACGCTTGTGAGTAGCGTAGTTGTCCACGATCATGTGCACATTCAGCGCTGCTGGAACGGCCTTATCGCACGCTCCAATGCGTGGAACCTCGCGGGGCGCCATCTAGCACCTTGCTCAGCAATTCGGCCACTACCTCATCGTCATGGGTACTAAACACAGCGTCTTAAGTAATGCAGCATAGTCTTCGCAGCACTTCGTTTGGTCTCTTCCAGTACTGGAAGCAGGCGTCGACCGCCGAGAGGAC
>NZ_BAAILO010000474.1:0-221 GCF_054589115.1 Cupriavidus sp. 8B
CGAGGGCGACAAGTTTTACCGTGCCAACGGGGACGTTCTTCAGGCGGATACCAATGCAGCGCGGAACGTGCGGGACAGGATTCACGACCGGGACATGTGTGCCAAGAACGCGAGCATCAGGTGACCGATGTTCGCGATGCTTTACTGAAGATGAGGGACGGCCCCTCGAAGTCGGCTTGCAGGAGCAGGCTTCAAACCGCCACAAGCTGCGTGGGTAAAGA
>NZ_BAAILO010000475.1:0-541 GCF_054589115.1 Cupriavidus sp. 8B
CAAGACACCTTTGGCTATGCGCTGCACTTGGCCCAGGTGGGTAGTAAGCACAGCCAGGCCAAACCGCTGAAGGGCTTCGGCGGGGCGGGTGTGCTGGAAGTGGTGGAAGACCACCAGGGCGGCACCTACCGCGCTGTGTACACGGTGCGCTACGCGGGAGCGGTGTACGTGCTGCATTGCTTCCAGAAGAAATCGACCAGCGGCATTGCCACACCCAAACCGGACATGGACTTGATAGAGGCTCGCCTGAAAGCTGTGACGGCCTTGGAGAAGGAGCAATGAACATGAACACGATAGCAACCATCGACGACCTTACCATTGAGCAAGGCAGCGACAATCCCTATGCGGACCTGGGCTATCCGGACGCCGACGAAATGCTGGTCAAGGCCGGACTGGCACATGAGATCGCGCAGATCATCAAGAGCCGGCACTTGACCCAGCAACGGGCGGCCGAACTGCTGGGCATGCCGCAACCCAAGCTCTCCGAGCTATTGCGCGGCAAATTCCGCGGCATTAGCCAGGCCAAGATGATCGAGTGCCT
>NZ_BAAILO010000476.1:0-12476 GCF_054589115.1 Cupriavidus sp. 8B
AGAGCGGAAAAGAGGGACCCGTGTCTGAGTATCGCCTTAAGGCGATGCGAGTTTGGGTCCCGGCCGCTCTTTTCGTCGAATCCCGAGGGGGTGTCGCCCCATCCGGCGCGCTTTTTTGCCTACTTTTTTGGCAAGACAAAAAAGTAGGTCGCCGCCCCGCAGGGGTGGTGAAACTGCAGTTGACTTTGACCTTGAAGTTAAGCAGTTGAAGCTGATTTTGCAGTTGCAGTTGCAGTTGCAGTTGCAGTTGCAGTTGCAGTTGCAGTTGCAGTTGCGTTCAAGCCCCCCACCCTCAATTCCCCGCATCCTCCCCCAACATCTGCGCCACCGTCCCCGACGTACCCACTGCCCGCTCACCCAGCAAATGATGCAGCGTGGTCAGCAACTCGTCTTCGTTATACGGCTTGCCCAAATAAACATTAACCCCAATCTCAGCCGCATAACGCCGATGCTTCTCCGCCGTGCGCGAAGTGATCATCACCAACGGCATATGCGCGGTCCGGCTATCCGCGCGCACATTGCGCGTCAGGTCAAACCCATCCATATGCGGCATCTCGATGTCGACCAGCATCGCGTCAGGCATCACCTCCTGCAACTGCCGCAGCGCATCCACGCCATCGCGCGCCAGCACCACCTGGTAGCCAGCCCGCGTCAGCAAGCGATGCGTGACCTTGCGCACGGTCAGTGAGTCGTCGACCACCATGACGGTTGGCTGGGTGCCCAGCCCTTGCACCGGAGCTGCGCCGCCTTGCGAGAATTCTGCCACCGCGCCCAGCATCGGCTGCGACGCCAGTTGGGGAAGCTGCGGCAGATCGGCAAGCTGCGGACGGGCCAGCTCGCCGCGCTCGCGCACGAAGCGCTGCGCCAGCACCACCGGGTTGTAGATCAGCACGATCTCGCCGTCGCCCAGCGTGGTCGCGCCGGCAATGCCTTCCAGGCGTGCCAGGTGCGGGCCGATGTGCTTGACCACCACTTCGCGGTTGCCGATCACTTCGTCCACGTGCACGGCGATGCGCTCGGCCCCGCTGCGCACCACCACTACCGGCGAATACTTCTTGCCCGCGGCTACCGCCGGCGTTTCTTCCAGCAGCGTCCCGAGGTAGTGGAACGGCACGGCGCCGCCGGGGGCGTCGAGGCTGCCCTGGTTGTAGGCTTCGAGCAGCCCTTGCGAGCGCAGTTGCTGGACCTGGTCGATCATGCCGCTCGGGATGGCGAACGGCCGGCCGCCCAGCGTGACCAGCAGCACTTGCGTGATGGCTGTCGTCAGTGGCAGGTGCACGGTAAAGCGGGTGCCTTGCCCGGATTGCGTGGCCAGCGCGATGCGCCCGCCCAGCGCCACCGTTTCGGCGCGCACCACGTCCATGCCCACGCCGCGCCCTGCCAGCTCCGACACCGTATCCGCGGTGCTGAAGCCTGGGGCGAAGATCATCTCGGTGAGCCGGGCATCGCCCGCGTCGTCGTCCGGCGCCAGCAGCTCGCGCTCGATGGCGCGCGCGCGGATGCGCGCGAGGTCCAGCCCGCCGCCATCGTCCACGAAGTGCAGCACCACCTCATTGCCCTCCTGCTGCACTTCCAGCGTGAGCGCGCCGGTGGCGGGCTTGCCTGCCGCGCGGCGCACGTCAGCGGACTCGATGCCGTGCACCACCGCATTGCGGATCAGGTGCTCGATCGGGCCAGCCATGCGGTCCAGCACGGAGCGGTCGACCTCCACGGTGCCGCCCTTGATCAGCAGGCGCACTTCCTTGCCGGTCTCGCTGGCAGCCTGGCGCGCCACGCGATACAAACGCTCGGCCAGCGCGTCGAACTGCACCATGCGTGCCTGCATCAGGCTGCGCTGCAGGCCGCGGGTCAAGCGGGCCTGCGCGTCGAGGTCGCCGGCGGCGCGGTCGAAGCCGCGCTGCAGGTTTTGCTCGACGGTGGCCACGTCGTTGACCGACTCGGCCATCATCCGCGTCAGTTCCTGGAAGCGCGTGAAGCGATCGAACTCGAGCGGATCGAACTCGACCTTGTGCTGGGCATCGGCGGTGCGCGAGGCCATCTGCGACTCGGCCTGGATCTCGATCTCGCGCAACTGGCCGCGCAAGCGCGCCACGTTGTCGTTGAGCTCGCCCAGGTAGCTGCGCATCGCGTCGAGCTCGCTCTCCAGCCGTGCGCGCGTCGCGCCGACTTCGCCGGCATCGGTGATCAGCGTATCGAGCGTGCGGGCCTGCACCCGCACCAGCGCGCGCTGGCGTTCGACAGCATCGGTGGCGGGCGCCGGCGCTGCGCCGGCAGCGGGCATCGGCAGCGATGCCCCGGCCGGCAGCATGGGCGTGGCGGGCAGCCACGGCTGTACCGTGGCGCTCGTCGATGCGGCGTGGCGGGCAGCGCCAGCTTGCGGCGCGTCTTGCACGGGCGCTGGTGCTGGTGTAGGGGCAGCCGATACCGGTTCCTCTTCCGGCGCGCTGTTCTGCCCGGTCATGGCGTTGATCAGCTCGGGATCGTCCACCGGCAGCAGGCGGCCGGCCTGCAGCGCCTCGCTATGCGCGAGGATGCGGTCGTACCAGGCATACAGGCGCACGAACATGACCGGCCCGACGCGATCGGCGCGCACGCCAGCATCGAGCAGGGTTTCCATTTCGTGGGCGGCCTGGCCCAGCGCCATGGCGCCGGCCATCCGGGCGCTGCCCTTGAGCGTGTGCAGCGCGCGCAGGATCAGGCCAGCGTGGCTGGCATGCTCGCCATCGCCGCAGGCCGTCTCCCAGCCACGCAGCAGCTTGCCCAGTTCCGGCAGGCTGCCGTGCGCCTCTTCCAGGAAAATCTCGACGAGCGCCGGATCCAGGGCCTCCTCGGCGGCCTCGGTAGCTCGCTCGTCCGGCGTATCCGTGGCATCCGGAGCCGCTTGTACCTCCGCCGCATGCAGTGGCATGACGGTGGCGTCGTGCAGCAAGCCGCTGGTGGCCGCGCCCGGCAACTTGCCGAACAGCAGCGCAACCGGCGCGTCCTCCGCCTCGGCCAACAGATCCACCGCCGGCAACGCCAGTCGTGGGCGCACCATGGCGCGCTCGCCAAGCTCCAGCAGGCTGCGGCAGAGCGCGTCATCGGCGGCCGGCCAGATGCCCGCGGCAAACTGGTGCAGCATGCCGCGCACGCGCTCCACCGCCTGCTCCAGCAAGCGGAAGTCGCCAGGGTGCATCGCCACCGGGTGCGCGCCGAGCTGCAGCATCAGGCGCTCAAGCGCCTCGGCAATGGCGCGCACCGGCTCCAGGCCAACCGTGGAAGCGCTGCCTTGCAAGGTATGCGCGACGCGCAACGCCAGCTCGCTCGGGCAGGGACGGCCCTCGTGGCGCCACTCCGAGACATCGGTGGCGAACTGGCGGATGAGGTCGTCGGCTTCCTGCAAGTAGACGTTGTAGAGCGGCAGGCTGATACGCACCGGGCCGATCAGCTTGAAGTGGTCGTTTTCCTCGGCCGGTGTGCTGGCAAAGCGGAAAGGAATGACCTTGGCATCCCCGGCGGCGGCGTTGTCTTCTTCAGCCTCGGCCGGCTGTTCAGCCGCCTGCAGCGGGAGCTGTATCTCTTGCTCCGGCTCTTGCTCGGGCTCTTGCTCCGCTTGTGCTTCCAGCACCTGCCCGTCTTCGGGCTGCGCCACCACCAGCTCAAGCCCGGCCGCCTGCACAGGCGAAGCCCCCGTTTCGGCGATGTGCTCCGGCTCGGGCTGCTCGCCCGCGCGCACAGACTGCGCCGTGGCCAGCAGGCCCGTGGCGTCGTGCGCGGCATGGGCATCGTCGCGCAGCGCGCTCACCCAACCGGACAGCTCATCGTGGGCACGCACCAGCAAGTCCAGCAGGACCGGCGCCGGGGCGCGGGCCTCGGCAATCCAAAGGTTCATCACCTGCTCGATCGCCCAGGCTGCCTCGCCAAAGCGATGCAGGCCCACCATCCGGCTGGATCCCTTGAGCGTATGGAAGGCGCGGCGCAGGCGGCTGATGGTATCGGCATCTGCCAGCGCCAGGAGGCCGCCGCCGAGATCGTTGGCGACCTCGCCCAGCACCTCGACCGCTTCGGTCAGGAAGATATCCAGCAGTTCGGCGTCGATCGCGGCGGTGTCGGCCGCGGCGGGCATCGCTGCCGCGGGCGTGGGCGTGCCGGGCGCGCTGGTCGGCAGCGCCTCGGCCAGCGCCACAACCAGGCGCTCGGCCGCGCCCTCGGAACCGGCGAGCCAGGCATTGAGTTGCGTGGTGGCTTCGCCGGCCTGGCGGCGCAGGCCGGCTGCGTCGTCGATGGCGGCCTGCTCGTTCATGGCCTGCAGCGCGGCGCGCAGCGCCTTCACCTCGGGCGCGTCGGCTGCGGCCGGATGGCGCACCGCATCGTTGACCGCCGCGCGCGCATTGGCTAGCAGCCTCGCGTGGGAAGCCGCGCCGCCCTGCTCTTCTTGAGCGGCAATGTCGACGGCTTCGGCATGCGCATCCGCCGCTGCGGCGCGGCCAAATGCCAGCGCATCGATAAAGGCATGCACAACACCCAGCTCGCCGGCAATCGCGGCAAGGCGGGCAGCGCGCTCGCGCGCCGCGTCGGCAGCGCTGGCAGCGTCGCGCGTGGCGCGAGCGCCAGCAAGCCATTCCAGCGCTGGCATCACGCGCTCCAGCGCCGCCGCTACCGCGAGCGCATCGGCCTGCAGTGCTTCCGGCAGCGCGCCGGCCTCGCGCAGGCCATCCAGCGTGCCGGCAAGCGCCGCGAAAGCGCGTTCGGCATCGCGCAGGTGGGCGCCGGCTTCGGCACGGGCGGCATCGCGGTCATAGGCATCGAGCCAGGATTCGCCGCTGTCGAGGTGGCCGCGCAGTTGCGCGAGCGCGGCCTCGCGCAGGCGTTGCGCGCGCGCCTGGTCCACCATCTGCGCGAGCCAGCGCGGCGCTTGCGCAGCCGGCTCGGCGCGCTCACGCGCACCAAGGTATGAGGTCAGTTCATCGCAACGCCGCGCGAACTCGGCGGCCGCCGCGTGCCCGGTGCTGCCATGCACGCGCCATGGCAGCGCTAGTGCCCGCCCCAGGAACAAGGCAATGGCGCCGGCGCCAAAGGGGTCGTCGGCACCGGGGCGGACCTGCGGCGCGGCATGCGCCGCAGCATCCAGGCAGCGCAGCAGCGCCGGCTGGACCAGCGGCTGCGCGGCTTCGGCCAGCACGGCGAGCGCGTTATGCCATTCGCCGTGATCCGGGCCGGCGGCGGCGGCCCGCTCGAGCGCGGTGGCCGCCTGCTGCAGGTTGCGGGTATCGATCGGGTCGAGCCAGCCGTAATAGCGCACGCGGAAATCGGCATGCACCGCGGCGTGCGCCGCGTCGATGCGGAAGGCTTGCAGGCATTCTCGAATGGCGGAGCGCAGCACCAGCACGGGCGCGCTCTGCGGTTCGTTCGCGGGCAGCGTGCCGCTGGTGGTGACCAGCAGGTAGACGGCGTCGTTGAGCAAGGCCTGCGGCACCCGCACCTGCCCTTGCAGGTACTGGCGCAGCAGCAGGTGGGCCCGCCCCGCCAGCCGCTTGGCCAGCAGGTCCGACGGCAGCAGGCCGTGGGCCAGCGCGCCGAACACCAGCGCCAGCACATGCCACACGCCGCGGTCGGGATGGTCGGTGGCGCGGCGCAGTTCCTGCTCGCTCGCGCGGACGTCTTCCAGCGCGGATTCCAGCGGCAGATAGGCCTCGTGCAACAGGCTCGGCTCAACGCACGGCACCGGCAAGCGCAGCGCCTTGAGCAACGCCGCCTCGAAGCGCTGGCGCGCGCGCGTGACGGTTGCGGCCATGCGCATCGGCAGCAGGATGCCGGGCAGCATCTGCAGCTCGTCCACCCACAGGTCGGCGGGGTGCACGCGGTCTTCGCCAAGGCGGCCCAGCACGTCGGCATAGGAACGGAACAGCCGCACCGGATCTTCCTCGTCGCCAGCCATCAGGTCGTCGACGTACTCGGCCAGCGCCTGCACGCCCAGGCGGAATGCGGCCAGCGTGCCGGCGTCGGCGGGCACGGCGCCGCCATCGACGCCTTCCAGCAAGCGGCGCAGCGCCTGGCAATATGGATCGACCCCGCGCAGGCCAACGATATGCACCGCGCCGGCGGCCTGGTGCAGATGCTGGCCGGCCAGGCGCAGCGAGGTGGTGTCGCGCGCGCCAAGCGCCTCGGGCGCCTGCTGCACTTCATCGACGTAGTGGCCCAGCTCCGCGGCGGCATCGTCCAGCGCGGTGCGCAGGCTCGGCGCCAGCCAGGCCAGCACGGAAAGATCCCGGGCCACCGGGGCAGCGGCTTTCCCGGCTGGAGCGGATAGCTCGGCGGACAGGTCCGGCGCGGGCGCGGCCAGTGCTGGCGACGGCAGCGGCGCCAGCGGATCCTGCACGGCCGGATCGGTGCCGGCGGCCTCGCGCGAGACAGGGAAATTCAATGACATGACTGCTTCCAATGCGTCCAATGCGGTGGCGCCGGTCCGTGGCCCGCATCCGCGCGGGCTCGCGTTGAACACCAGTGCTGGCTCGTCAGGCGATCTTGAATCGCAGCACCGAGTTGCGCAGCTCTTCGGTCAGCAAGGTCAGCTGGCGTACCGAGAGTGCCGTCTGGCGCGTGCCGGACGAGGTCTGCTCGGTCACCTGCAGGATCCCTTCGATGTTGCGTGCCACCGCGGTAGCCAGCCCCGCCTCGTGCGAGGTGGTCTGCGAGATCTGCTCGATCAGCTCGGCGAGCTGGCGCGACACGCGGCCGATCTCCACCAGCGCGGCGCCGGCGTTGTCCGACAGCTTGGCCCCTTCCACCACGCCCTGCGTGCTGCGCTCCATGGCGTGCACCGCGTCCTGCGTGTCGGTCTGGATGGTGCGGATCAGCGCGCCGATCTGCTTGGTTGCCTCGCCGGAGCGCTCTGCCAGCCGTTGCACTTCTTCGGCCACCACCGAGAAGCCGCGGCCGGCTTCACCGGCGGACGCGGCCTGGATGGCGGCGTTCAGCGCCAGCACGTTGGTCTGCTCGGTAATGTCGGAGATCAGCTCGACGATTTCACCGATCTCCTGCGAGGATTCGCCCAGGCGCTTGATGCGCTTGGAGGTGTCCTGGATCTGCTCGCGGATGTCGTTCATGCCGACAATGGCGTTCTGCACGGCGTGCTGGCCCTGCTCGGCCGCGGCCAGCGAGGCGCGCGCCACGTTGGCCGATTCCGCCGCGCCGCGCGAGACCTGCGTGATGCGGTCGGCCATTTCCACCACCGATTCGCCGGTCTGGCGGATCTGGCGCGACTGTTCTTCCGAGGCCGCGACCAGCTCGGTGGAGGTGTCCTGCACCTGCCCCGATGCCTGCGTCACTTCGCCGGCGGTCTGCTGCACCCGGCCGACCAGTTCGCGCAGTTCTTCCACCGTGTAGTTCACCGAGTCGGCGATGGCGCCGGTGATGTCCTCGGTCACGGTGGCTTGCTTGGTCAGGTCGCCGTCGGCGATGTCCTGCAGCTCGTTCATCAACTGCAAAATCGCCTTCTGGGTCGCATCGTTGTTGCGCTTTTCGTCCAGCCGGCGGGCTTCGGCCTCGCGCTCGCGGGCCTCGGCTTCGAGGGTGCGGGCGCGCGAATCGCGCAGGTACAGCGCGGCCAGCCCGGCCAGGAACAGCAGCGTGAGCAGGGCCGAGACGATGGTGGCGCCGAGCGTGAGCGGGCGCACGCGGGCGCCTTGCGCATAAGCGGCCTGCAGCGCGGAGAGCTCGCCGCGCAGTGCCTCGTTGTCGTTGAAGATCTGCTGCTGCGCGCGCTTGGCGGCGATCAGGCCGGGCAGGTTCTGCAGGATGGTCTGGGTGGTCTTCTGCACCGCGTCGAAACGTTGCGACAGCTGCTGCAGGTAGCCGCGGGTTTCGGCGTCTCCCGCCGCCGACAGCCGCAGCGCTTCGCTGCCGTTCATCAGGCCGTCCAGGGTTTCGCGGAAGGTGTTGGTGTCCTTGCCGAGCAAGAACGCGGTTTCCGGGTTGACGCCTTCGCCCGCCAGGAACTCGTTCAGGTTTTTACCCAGGCGCTGCGTCAGCATCACCAGCTGCGCGGAGGCGGCCACCTCGCGCGCGTTGGCGCCGCTTTGCAGCTTGATTGCCGCCACCTGCTCCGCGCTTTCCAGCAGTTCGGGGTTGGAGGCATTGAAGATCTGCAGCGTCTGGCCGATGGTGGTCAGGGTGGGCTGCTGGGCCAGCACGTCGCCTGCGCTTTTCTCGGTGCGCTGCCAGGATTCCATGGCTTTTTCCAGCAGCGGCGCGGCCACCGCGCCGGTAGCGCGCACGTGCTTGGCCTCGCTGCCGTCTTGCAGCGCCTGCAAGTCGCCCGCGAGCTCGCTCTTGGACTGGCGCAGCTGCGTGAACGCCTGCGCATTGCCCAGCAGCGCCACCGGCACTGCCTTGGCCAGGCGCTGCGAGTGCATCAGCATGTCGCCAGCGATCTCGATCTGCGCCGCGCCGTTGTTGGCTTCGCGGTTATCGAAATACACCGACGCCAGCAGCGCCACCAGCGACAGCACCACGCCAGCGGTGAGCGCGCGCTGCTGGCTGGCAAACGGGATGCGGGACAGCCGGCCCGAGAGCTTCTCGGCCGGGGTGCTTCGCGTGATGGGCGCGGCCGCAGCGTCTACCGCCAGTTCGGCGGCACCGGCCGCCGGCGCCTGGCGACCCAGGCTGAACATCTTGAATCCCATAGCACCCTCTGTCCGTTATTTTTTGAATTTGATTTGTCGTCGCGTCGTCGCGTCGTCGCGGGCAGCCCGCGCGGCGCTCAGGCAGCCTGCCTGCCCACCTGCAGGAAGGCCGGCGACGCCAGCAGCCTGCGCACGTCGAGCACCTGCCAGTCGCGCCCGTCGCGATCGGCAAAACAGGGGCCCTCCCAATCCGGTGCAGGCTCCTGCCGTGCCCGCGCCGCATTGGCCGGATCAGCCACCTCTACCGGCAACGACAGGTCGCCGGCATGGCGCAGCCCGATCACGCGCGTGGCAAGGATGCCGCAGGCGCGCTCCACCTGGCGCGACAGCACCACGATCTTGCTGCCCGGCTGCAGCGGGGTGGCTCCCTCGCCGCAGAACAGGCCGAAATCGATCACGCCCAGCAGGCTGCCGCGCGCGTTCACCAGCCCCGTGTACCAGGACTGCGTGAGCGGCACGCGGCTGGGCTGGCGCATCTCCAGCACCTCGCCCGTCTGCGGCAACGGCAGCAACCAGTGCCGCTGTCCCACCTGCAGGCCCAGGAAGCTGTCCACCGCTGGCAGGTTGCGCGCCTCGCGCAGCCGGCGGGCCAGCATGGCCTGGTAGTCCTGCAGCCGGGTCTGGCGGGCACGAAGATCCTGGCGCGGCGCAGTCATGGTCGGAGTCCGGTGAAAAGCAAGGATGGGGTCGGATGCGATCGGGCAGCGGCTCAGTGCGCCAGCGCAGCGATCTTGGTCAGCAGTTCTTCACCGTCGACCGGCTTGACGACATAGTCGGCCGCGCCCTGGCGCATGCCCCAGATGCGGTCGGTGTCCAGGCCCTTGCTGGTGCACATGATCACCGGGATGTCCTTGAAGCGGTCGTCGCGCTTGATCGCGCGGGTCGCCTGGTAGCCGTTCTGGCCGGGCATCACCACGTCCATCAGGATCAGGTCGAAGGGTTCCTTCTCGAGCCGGGCGAAGGCCTGCTCGCTATTGCCGGCCACCGAGACCTTGAAGCCCTTCTTGCCGAGCAGGTCGGACATGAACAGGGCTTCGGTGGGGGAGTCGTCGACGATGAGGATTTTGCTGATAGGCATGGTGATGGGTATTCCTTGGGTTGCGCTCAAGCCGGCAAGGGGCTGGCCACGGCAGCGGCACGTGGCACGCAGGCGTCTACCGCCTGCAGCAGCGACTCACGGGTAAATGGCTTGGCGAGATGGTCTTGCGCGCCGACCAGGCGGCCGCGCGAACGGTCGAACACGCCGTCGCGGGAGGACAGCATGATCACCGGGATGGCATGGAACCGAGCGCTTTTCTTGATGAGGGCGCAGGTCTGGTAACCGTCCAGGCGCGGCATCAGGATATCGCAGAAGATCAGGTCCGGATGCATGTCGCCGACCTTGGCGAGTGCCTCGAAGCCGTCTTCGGCCAGCAGCACCTGGCAGCCGGCCTGGGACAGGAATATCTCGGCGGTGCGGCGGATGGTGCTGGAATCGTCGATGACGAGCACCTTGCGGCGCGCAGGCGCAGCGCCGCCGCTGGCGCCGGCGCCAGCTTCGACTGCGCCGCTGACCTCGGCGCTGACCCGAATACCTTCTTGTAGTTGAGCGACCCGCATCTCGTTCCCGCGACCAGCATGTTTCCCTCACGGAAACGCCGGCATTCACTTGAGAACTTCCGCGCAAGGCAGCCTGGCTGCCCCGACGGACCCCCGAAACAAAACGATTTGATTCCCGAAAACACGCCGGCCGGAAAGCTCCGGTGACCGGCAAACGGCGGCGCGTGGTACCCGCGCCTGCCGCGGTCCACCCCCCAAAGGGTGGATTTTCAAATTTGAAACAGAGTGTGACAAGTCGCCGTGGGGCCGTCAATCCGGAATCTCGGGCAGCCCCTGTCGATCTGTCGCATCGACGCGACGCGCCGCGGCGGGCTGACCGGCCCAGGCCGTGTAGTCACGGTCGCGTCATGGTCGCGCATGACCAGATCACGCCATCCAGCCCGTGCTGGCTGGCGACGCAGCAAATCTAGCGTTGCTATCCAGCAACTCCAGCAACCCTGGAGAGTGTCAGAGCGCCACCATCTCGAAATCTTCCTTGCGCGCACCGCATTCCGGGCAGGTCCAGTTGATGGGCACGTCTTCCCATTTGGTGCCGGGGGCAAGGCCGTCTTCGGGCGCGCCGGTAGCTTCATCGTAAATCCAGCCGCAGATCAGGCACATCCAGGTCTTGTATTCCATAACGGTCCAGTCACTCTCCATTAAAATTCAGGGCCAGATGGTACCGAATCGGCGCCGCCGGCGCCAGCCGGGCAAGCAGGATTCGGGCCAAATACGCCGTGTTCGCGCACGTTACCGCGTATATGCCTCGCATTTGAGCCTTTTTGCCGGCATCTTCAACGTAACTTGCTGCCTGTTAGAACGCGTTTCTCCCGCTTTTGATTTCACGCAAAGCCATGTCTCGTAACCAGCAGCTCTTCGACCGCGCACAGCAAACCATCCCGGGCGGCGTCAATTCGCCCGTGCGCGCCTTCCGCTCGGTGGGCGGCACGCCCCGCTTCATCACGCGCGCCGAAGGCGCTTACATGTGGGACGCCGACGGCCAGCGCTACATCGACTATATCGGCTCGTGGGGCCCGATGATCGTCGGCCATGCCCACCCCGAAGTGGTGCGCGCGGTGCAGGAGACCTCGGCCCACAGCTTCTCGTTCGGCGCGCCGACCGAGGCCGAGATCGAGATGGCCGAGGAAATCTGCAAGCTGGTGCCGTCGATCGAGCAGGTGCGCCTGGTTTCCTCCGGCACCGAGGCCACGATGAGCGCACTGCGCCTGGCGCGCGGCTTCACCAAGCGCGACCTGATCGTGAAGTTCGAGGGCTGCTACCACGGCCACGCCGACAGCCTGCTGGTCAAGGCGGGTTCCGGCCTGCTGACCTTTGCCGACACCACCAAGAACGCGCCCTCCTCGGCCGGCGTGCCCGCCGACGTGACCAAGCACACCATGGTGCTGGAGTACAACAACGTCGAACAGCTCGAGCAAGCCTTCATCAAGCACGCCGGCGAGATCGCCGCCGTGATCGTGGAGCCGGTGGCCGGCAACATGAACCTGGTACGTGCCAGCGATGCGTTCCTGCAAGCCATGCGCGCGCTGTGCACCCAGCATGGCGCGGTGCTGATCTTCGACGAGGTGATGACGGGCTTTCGCGTGGCGCTGGGCGGCGCGCAGGCGCATTACGGCATCACGCCGGACCTGACCTGCCTGGGCAAGGTGATCGGCGGCGGCATGCCGGCAGCGGCCTTTGGCGGCCGGCGCGACATCATGGCCTGCCTGGCGCCGCTGGGCGCCGTGTACCAGGCCGGCACGCTGTCGGGCAACCCGCTGGCGGTGGCGGCCGGGCTGACCACCCTCAAGCTGATCCAGGCACCGGGCTTCCATGACCGCCTGGCCGCGCAAACCCGCAAGCTGGCCGACGGCCTGGCCGCGGCGGCGGTGGATGCCGGCGTGCCGTTCGCGGCGGATGCCATCGGCGGCATGTTCGGGCTGTACTTCCGCGAAGGCGTGCCGGGCAGCTTTGCTGAAGTCACGCAGTGCGATACCGCGCGCTTCAACCGCTTCTTCCACGCCATGCTGGATGCCGGCGTCTACCTGGCGCCGTCCGCTTTCGAGGCGGGCTTCGTCTCAGCGCAGCACGACGACGCCATCCTCGCGACCACCATCGAAGCCGCCCGCAAGGCCTTCGCGGCCTGAGGGCAGGAAGGCCCGAAGGCCCGCCGGGTCAGCCGAGCAGGTCGGGCGCAGCCGCCCCGACCTGCTCGCAGGCCCGTGCCAGCGCTGCCTC
>NZ_BAAILO010000476.1:12542-39717 GCF_054589115.1 Cupriavidus sp. 8B
GCGCTGGCGGGCGTCATCGGCGCGCGCAGCTCGTTGCGCAGCCATCCCTCGCGCGCCAGCATGGCCTTGAGCGGGCCCGGATTGGGCTCGGCAAACAGCAGCTTGATCATCGGCATCAAGGCATGGAAAAGCCGGCGCGCCTGGTCGAGCCGCTGCCCGGCCACCGCCTGCGCCAGCGCGACGAACAGCTCCGGATACAGATGGGCAGAGGCGATGATCGCGCCCGTGCCGCCCAGGCACAGCGTGCCCAGCAACTGGTGATCCTCGCCCGCCAGCACGCTCAAGCGCCCGTCGGCAATGATGGCCTGCGTGCCGTGGTAATCGCCGCCGCAATCCTTGATGGCGCGGATATTCGGATGGGCGGCCAGCGCCAGGATGGTCTGCGTCTCGAGCTTCACGCCGGTCCGGTAGGGAATGTCGTACAGCACCAGCGGCGCGGCGGCACTGTCGGCCAAGGCGCGGAAATAATCCAGCAGGCCGGCCTGCGACGGACGGACATAGTAAGGTGCGGGCGCCAGCAGCCCGGCCAGCGGCCGCTCAGCCAGCCGGCGCACGCGCGCCTGCACCTGGCGCGCCTGGCTGCCCGCCACGCCCATCATCACCGGCAAGTTGCCGGCACTGGCCAGCACCGTATCCAGCACGGCCAGTTGCTCGGCCTCATCGAGCGCGGCTGCCTCGCCAGTGCTGCCGCACACCACGATCCCGGCGACGGCGCTGCCGGCATAGTGCGCCACCAGGCGGGACAGTTCGGGAAAATCGACCGCGCCGTCGGCAAAGGGCGTCACCAATGGCAGCCAGATTCCGGAAAAGACTTGTTGTGCTTGCTGGTCTTGCTGGCCTTGCTGGTCTTGAGCTACTGCTTGCATCGAATCACTCCTGTACGACCGGTCAAAAAAAACCGTGCAGAAGTGCGCCGGGTGGCAGATGAGCCCGCGTGGGACAGTGGGAAAGCCTGAACCGTGAATCCTGGCCTCGCCCCCGTACGCTGGTACGCAGGTGCCGCTCCGTCGCTCATCTGACGGAACAGCGCCCCGGTCAGATGAGCGGCTGTTTTTTGGCTTTGGCGCGCGCCGGCACCTGCCGCTGCGAGGCAGGGCAAACAAGTGCGGAAATCGACGAAACAGCGCGCATGGCAGGTTGGGGCTGGTTGGGGCTGGTTGAGGCTGGCTGGGAGCACGGCATGGCGCCGGGATGGCGCCACCGTGGCAACCACGGCAGAAACGATAATTTACCGGGACGGCCGGCCTGCCGTCAACTGCACCCGGGCCGGTTCGCTTGCGCGGGCCGGCCCCTGCGCTACACTGGGGACTCCACGAATTCCGGAGTCTTCGATGCGCGCATCCCCTTCCCTGTCCCTGTCCTCCGGGCGCTCTGTCCTGCGCTGGCTCTTGCTGGCCCTGTGCGCCAGCCTGCTGTCCGCCTGCGGGTACAACGACTTCCAGGCCAAGGACGAGGCCGTCAAGGCGGCCTGGGGCGAGGTGATCAACCAGTACCAGCGCCGCGCCGACCTGATCCCCAACCTGGTCAATACCGTCAAGGGCTACGCCACGCATGAGCGCGAGACGCTGGAGGCCGTCACCAAGGCCCGCGCCGCGGCCACCAGCATCCAGGTCTCGCCCGAGACCCTCAACGACCCCGAAGCCTTCAAGCGCTTCCAGCAAGCCCAGGGCGAGCTGAGCGGCGCGCTGTCGCGCCTGCTGGCGGTGTCGGAGAACTATCCGCAACTCAAGGCCGATGCATCGTTCCGCGACCTGCAATCGCAGCTCGAAGGTACCGAGAACCGCATCACGGTGGCACGCCAGCGCTATATCACCGCGGTGCGCGACTACAACATCCTGGCGCGCAGCTTCCCCACCAACCTGACCGCCATGATCTTCAAGTACCCGGTCAAGCCATCGTTCACGGTGGAAAACGAGAAGGCCATCTCGGCGCCGCCCACGGTGAAGTTCTGATCCCGGACCATGCTTATGCGGAATCTCTCTGAGCGCAGTGGCTGGACAGCCGCCATGCTGGCGCTGCTGCTGTGGCTGGGCGCGCTGCTGGCGTCCCCGGCCATGGCCGCCGGCGACGGCTTTGTCGCGGTGCCGCCGCTCACGCAGCGGGTGACCGACCTCACCGGCACGCTCAGCGCCAGCCAGCGCAGCGCGCTGGAAAACGTGCTGGCCGAGTATGAGCAGCAGCGCGGCAGCCAGATCTTCGTGCTGATGGTGCCCACCACAGATCCCGAGCCCATCGACGCCTACAGCATCCGCGTGGCCGACGCCTGGCGCGCCGGGCGCAAGGGCATCGACGATGGCGTGATCCTGCTGATCGCAAAGGACAACCCGCCCGGCCTGCGCAAGATGCGCCTGGAAGTGGGGCGCGGCGTGCAAGGCTCGCTGACCGATGCCATGTCCAAGCGCATCCTGCAGGACGTGATGGCGCCGCACTTCCGCCAGAACGATTTCTACGGCGGCATCGCCGCCGGCGTCTCGGCGATCCAGGCCACCATCGACAAGGAAGCCCTGCCCGGCCCGCAGGCCGGCCGCAAAGCCGCCCAGAGCGGCTCGTGGACCGACTGGCTGCCGGTGCTGTTCCCGCTCGCCATCATCCTGTTCTTCTTCATCTCCGCGGCCCGCCGCTCGGGCGGCTCGCGGATCGTGACGCGCGGGCGTGGCTGGGACGCGGCTGCCGGCGGACTCGGCGGCACCCTTGGCGGTCTCGGGGGTGGCGGCTGGGGACGCGGCGGCGGCGGTGGCTTCGGAGGAGGCGGTGGCGGTGGCGGTGGCGGCTTCGGTGGTGGTGGCGGTGGCGGCTTCGACGGAGGCGGCGCCTCCGGCAACTGGTAACGACACATGCCACACTTCAAACGCGCCCTGCGCCATCTTGGCACGCGCCCCGGTGCCGCCAGCAAGCACTTCCCCGCCGACGCCCAGCAGCAACTGCAGCAGGCGGTGCGCGCCGGCGAGCAGCGTCATCACGGCGAAATCCGGGTAGTGATCGAATCCAGCCTGCCCGTGGCGCTGGCCTTCTCGGGCACCACCCCGCGCGAGCGTGCCCGCGCCTTGTTCGGCGCGCTGGAGGTATGGAACACCGAAGGCCACACCGGGGTGCTGCTGTACATCAACCTGGCCGATCACGCGGTGGAGCTGCTGGCCGACCGCGGCATCGACGCGCGCGTCGGCCCGGAAACCTGGCGGGCGATCTGCAACGAGCTGGCGAGCGGGCTGGCGCGGGAGCTATCGGTCAAGCCCGTGCTGGCGGCGGTGGAAAAAATCCACCATCAGCTCGCCGCCCACTTCCCCGCCGGCGACCGGCCCAATCCGAACGAGCTCGACGACCGGCCGGTCATGCTGTAGCGCTGCTGCCGCGACGCGCCCCCAGCATGTACCACAGCGCGGCCAGCACCTGCAGCGCGACCAGCCCGCCCCACACTGTCAGGTGCGCCGCCTTCGGGTAGCGGCCTGCATCGGCGGCCCAGAGGTCCAGCAGCAGCCCGATGCCGACCTGGCAGGCAAAGGTGGACAGGAACACCGTCAAGGTCAGCGCCGTGGTGGCGCGCCCGATCAACGCGTCGGGGAAGCTGCGCGCCAGCACCGCATAGGCCAGGATGCCGCTGGAGCCGAACACCCCATAGGCCGCCCACAGCAAGGCCGGCGGCAGCGGCACACCCGCCATGATCACGCACTGGATCACGATGAACCCGCTCATGCCAACGCCCGCGAAGGTGTAAAGGCTCACGCCGGCACGCTCCAGGTGGCGCGCGGCCCAGCCGGCGCAAACGCAACCGCCCATCATGGCAAAGCCGATCACCGACACCAGGCGAGCGCCCTGCTCCGGCGAGTATCCGGCCACGTCGCGCAGGAAGGCACCGACCCACAGCGTCTGCACCGCCAGGAACACGCCTTGATTCAGCAGTGCCAGCGGCACCACGCGCAGGAAGCGCTCATTGCGCAAGACCTGCCAGGTGCCGCGTAACTGCTCGGCAAGGCGCTGCTTGCCAGCGCGGCTGGTCTCGGGGGCGCCGAGCCACAGCAGCGCCGCCATGGCCAGGGTCACACCGGCCAGCCCGTAGCTGACGGTACGCCAGTCGGTCCACGACAGCAGCCAGCCCAGCGGCGCGCCCACCACGACTGCACCCAGCCCGCCGATCGCCATCACCACCCCGTTGAGCAAGGGCATGCGCGACAGCGGAAACCAGATCGACAAGGCCTGGATGGCAGCCCCCAGGCAAACCGACACGCCCACGCCGATCATCAGGCGCCCTGCCGCCAGCGCGGCCATGCTGGTCGCCGAGGCGAACACCAGCGCGCCAGCCACCGCCACCAGCAGCAACGCGGCCTCGGTGCGGCGCGGGCCAAAGCGGTCGAGCATCAGCCCCGCCGGCAACTGGGCACAGGCAAACCCCAGGAAGTAGAAGCTGGTCAGCAGCCCCAGGTCGGCAGCGCCCAGCCCCATCTCGCGGATCAGATGCGGCGCGAAGCCCAGGTTGATGCCCCGGAAGATATAGGAGACCAGGAAACCTAGCGAAAAGATGCAAAGCACGCGCCAGCGCGCAGCGGCCAGCGCGGGATCGCCAGCCCGTGAGGCAGCAGAAGGCGCGGCAGCGGCAGGGGTGGGGGTGGATACATTGGCAGAAGTCATGTCTGCATTGTCGTCAGTCGCCGCGCGCAACACCAACGAAAGATACCCGCCGCAATTGTGAGTAGAATTTGACGGCAATGACCTCCCGACATCCTAAAACCTCTAAGCCCGGCCTGGCCGGCCAGTCCAGCTTGCCCGCCAGGCCGGCTGAACCCGCCCCGCCGCCCGAGCCCCTGCGCGCGCAGCGCGCGCCGCACCTGCCCGCGCTGCAGGCGCTGCGGGCGCTCGAGGCCGCTGCCCGACACCGCAGCTTCTCCCGCGCCGCGGAAGAACTGGCGCTGACCCACAGCGCCATCAGCCACCATCTGCGCGCGCTGGAAGACAAGCTGGGCACCAAGCTGTTCCAGCGCACCGGCCACCTGATGATCCCCACCAATGTGGGCGCGCGGCTGGCCGAGCGGATTCGCGACGGCCTGGCGGAACTGGAAGACGGCCTGCGCGAGGCCAGCAACGGTGGCGCCCCGCAGGTGGTGCGGCTGGAGGTGAGCGTCATGGCCGACCTGGCCAACGCGTGGCTCATCCGCCGCCTGCCGAGCCTGCACGCGGCCCTGCCGGGACTGGACCTGCACCTGCGGCTGCACGCCGAGATCACGCCGCCCGATCCGTACTCGGTGGATGTGGGCATCTGGCACCAGCGCGTGGACCTGCCCGGCTTTGCCTGCCACAACCTGATCGAGGACCATGTGATTGCGGTCGCCAGCCCGGCGCTGCTGGCACGCTACCCCGGCTTCAAGCTGGCCGACCTGCCCCGCCTGCCGATGCTGCGCTTCGCGCTGCGGCCGTGGCGCGACTGGCTGGAAAGCGCCGGCCTGCCCGGCACGGAGCCCGAGCGCGGGCCGATCTTCCAGGACGCGGGCATGATGCTGCAATCGGCGGTGGCGGGGCTTGGCGTGGCCACCGCGCGCCTGCAACTCGCCAGCGACTACCTTGCCAGCGGCGAACTGGTGCAGATCGGCACCACGCGCATCCCGTCCAGCCTGCACTACTGGGTCACCTGGCGAGAAGGCAACCCGCGCGAGAAGGCCATCCTGCGGTTCCATAGCTGGCTGCAAGGCCAGGTGGCGGCCGTAGCCCCGAACGCGCCAATTGATGCGCCAATTGATGCGCCGCAGCCAGGCAACTGAGGCTCAGCGGCCAGCCGCCCGCAGCGCCTCGATGCGCTCGCGCGTGAGAGGATGGGTAGAGAAGAAGCTGTCGCCCTCGTCGTTATCCCCGTTGTTGCCGCCATCCTCCGCGGCCCGCCGGCTGCGGCGCTCCCGCTTGGTTTCGGGCTCGCCGGAGGCGACTGGCGCGCTGGCCTCGCTCCCGCCCTCGGCCTTGGCCGCCTGGACTTCCGCCTGCCGGGTGTGGGCGTCCTCCAGCGCCTGCAAGACGTCGGCAAACGCCGACACCGGCAAGTGGTTGCGCTGCATGACCTCCACCGCATACGCGTCCGCCGCGCGCTCATGGTCGCGCGAGTAGCGCAGCGTCAGGATCGCGGCGGGCACGCCCGCCAGCACCGTGGAATAGTCGCCGAAGAAATATGCCGCCAGCGCGCCCACCGCCGAGGCCTGGAGGATCTGCCGCAGCCCATGGCGCTCGGCCACGTGCCCGGCCTCGTGGGCGAGCACGCCCATGAGGCCCGGACCCACGCCGGTCAGCTTGACGAGCTCATCGGTCACCACGATGGTGCCACCCGGCAGCGCCAGCGCATTGGCCCCGAGCCGGCCGCCGTGGCGGAACAGGATCTTGTACTCGTGGCCCGGATCGGCCCGACGCACGAGCGCGGCGAAGTCGGCGCGAATCCGTTGCTGCTGCGCCTGCGGCAGGGCCGAAGGCATGAGCAGACCATGATCGATGCTGGCGAGCGTGGCCTCGCCGAGCCGGGCTTCCAGCGCCGGCGGCACGCTGCGCGCCACCACGCCGGCGCCCCAGGGCAATCCGTAGAAATATCCCAGCAACAGCGCCGCGGCCAGGCCCAGCACGGACAGCAGCGCCAGCCGCCAGCTGTTCTGCGCACGCACCACCCAGCTTTCGCGGTGGCCGCTGGCGCCTAGCAGCGCGGCAAAGCCGGCGTGATCGGTGACCTCGCAGAAGGCGCCGTCGGCAAACGTCACCAGGCGCGGCGCACGCTTGACCCGCTCGGAGACGCGCAGCGCGGCCAGCGGCGCGCGGCGCAGCACCGTACCATCGGCTTCGCGCAGCACCGCGTCGCGCCCTTCGATGGACAGCCTCACCCGATGGGCGCGCGACGAGCGGCCGTCGAAGTAAGTGGCGGCTACCGGGGCGGTGGCCGTGGCGTCGTGGAAATCCTGCATCAGGGCCTTGGAATCGAAGTGAGCAAAGTTGGCACAGCGATGGGGGTGGTCAGAGCGCGGTCACAACGCAATATCGATGTCGTACCAGTCCACAGCGGCGTCGCCCAGCGCGCCCACCTGCTGCGTCTCGCCAGCCACGAAGGCGTCCAGCGGCGCCGCAGCGAGCATGGTCATGCTCTCGATACGGTAGCGCATCGAACGCACCCGCGCGAACGGCAGGAACAGGCCCAGCGTCAGCGCGTTGGCGATCACGTTGGTGGCGAAGATAAAGAACAGGCGGCCCGCGCCAACCTCGCTGCGAAACGCGTGCGGCGCCAGCGTGGTGTGGTTCCACACCAGGTTCTGCAGCCGCGCCATGAAGAAGGGGCCGACGGCCATCATCGCCACAAAGAAGCCGATGACGGCCATGACCCCGGCCACGACCGGCGCGCCAATGCCAGACCCAAGGCCCGCGCCAACCGCGGCACCGATGCCCTTGCCCAGCATGCCGCCGGCGATGCTCATCCCCACCACGACCGCCACCATCATGCCGAACGCGCGCAGGTAGACGCCATAGAAGCCGCCCGCGCTCGCGCTGATGCCGAAGGGCGCGGTGCCGAAGCGGGTGTTGTCATGCTGGTATTGCTTGAAGCGCTGATGCGCCAGCGGCGCCAGCGCATAGAAGCTGAGCACCGTGAGCACGGGCCAGAGCAGGAACACCTTGTAGGCCTGGGCATCGCCCCCGGTGAAGGCAAAGCGCAGGCCGCGGTAGCTGGAGTTCGCCATGCGAAAGCGCAGGGAACGCACCAGCAGCAGCGGAAACACCACCGCCAGCGCCAGGCCCAGCGCCAATGCCAGGAACAGGGAGATATGGCTGGCAAGCTGGAACACCATCGCCAGGCCAAACACGATGGCGCGGCCCTTGAGGATGGCGGAGGCACGGCCGTGGTAATCGAAGCTCGCGCCGTCCAGCCGCGTGTTGCGGTAGAAGTACTGCATCGTGCGGACCTTGGCCCAGGCCGAGTAGATGCCCAGCGTGACAATGGTCAGCAAGGTATTGACGATCCAGATGCGGAAAAACTCGGAGCCCGAGCCGATGAACTCGAACCGCAGAGGACGCACCGTCGCGGCCGGCTGCTCGTATGCCGTCGCGTGGAACGCATTGTTGTCTAGCTGCATCCTGTTTTCTCCCCGTGAATTGTGCAAATTAGCGATGCGTCGGCTAACCGCGGTGCCCGCACGCCGCGTGACGATATCTCTTATCCCGGCATGGCGGCCAGCAATGTATCAGGAATGCAACCAAATCGATCGTATCCGCCGGGCATTGCAGGAAGTTCCCACCTCATCCAACAAGGCGAGGAAGCGCCCGGGCCAATGTGAGCCAGCCAACATTCGTCCTCCTGTCCGGCTACATCTTTTGTCGCCGGAGTACGCTTCTGGCGCACTCCTCACCCTGTCGCGGCACCTGTCGCAATGTCCGCGTGCACTGGGGGGGATAACCCGTTCGTGCTGGGGAGTATCACCACTGCAACCATTCGCACGGTCGTGCGGCGACTGCTCCACCACCCGGATACGCGATCGCAAGACCGCTGGCGCAGGATCCGGGAGGGGCCCGCAAAGAGCCTCTTAGGCGCCCCTTTATGCACTTGGCGGCACAGACAGGCACGGAACGCATCACTCTTTGCGTTCCGCGCCATGTTGCGGCGCCAGCAAACAGCTGGCAAGCAGTAACAACAAGGAAACATCTTGTTACAAGAAACGCCGCGTGTAACAAGTGCCCAAAAAACATCACGCATTAAATCAAAGACTTAGCACCTCTGGCACGTTCGTCGCTCTTATCCTCGTTACAAAGAGCAGAGCGACCGAAACACAAAAATGGGTCGCCAAGGATGCCGGAGCCAAGGGGTTTCAGAACCACCAGCACAGACATCACGACAACAGACTTGACGGGGGGGGGAAGCGGCGGCCGTGACAGGGCTTGCTTCGCGGGGAGGTTGAGCGCCGGGCCAGCGCAATTTTGAGAATCCATGGCCCACGCCGCACACGGTGATCATCAACGCGCCGGTGCAGCGATCACAAAGCAGTCTTGTAGCACTTTCAGGCGCGGGACCGATTCCTGAGGGAGGAAAAGAATCGGCCCGCGGCACCTACCCAGGCGCCATAAGCCGCATCAGCGGCAACGCGCCAGGTGAGGGCCAGCCGGTTGGCAAGCCAGCCGGATGACCCCCTGGAAAATGGTGGAGCTGGGAGGCCCACCTTGTCGTGTTGCGCACCGGGGGGACAGCGATGTCTGCATCGCTGTAGCGCTAGCGTGCACCGCGTCATCGTGACATCCCCCATCTTGGCCATGGCTGGCGTCCCCAGCCGAATCTTGTGCCCGAACTTCAGCGGGCGCTTTTTCCCTTTAAACCATGACGTGAAGGAGAAGGACATGAACACCATGTTCGAAGGCATCAAGCGTTTTGCACGTGAAGAGGACGGGGCCGCCGGGATCGAATACGCACTGCTGCTTGCGTTCGTGGCGCTCTGCATGGTGACAGCCGGACCGCTGATCAAGACTGCCGTGACGACCATCTGGACCAACATCCAGACCGCTCTCACCGCCGCGGCCTGATGCGGCACGCACGGCCCTGCCAGCCTCTGCCGCTGGCAGGGCCGTAGCGAACACGAACGCAAGAGCCAACACCCGTAACAAGAACGCCTGCCCACGGAGGCATGCCATGCGCGCACTCGACCTCACCGCCAACGGACTGCTGCTCGCCATGCTCGGCATTGCCGCGATCAGCGATCTGCGCAGCCACCGGATTCCGAACTGGCTGGTGCTGGCAGGCTTGCAGGCAGCATGGCTCGTGCAGGTCTTCGGCCACGGCATCAGCGCAGGCAGCTGGGCGTGGCTAACCGGGGCGGCGGCCGGCCTGGCACCGTTCCTCGTGCTCTACCTGATCGGCGCGCTGGGCGCCGGAGACGCCAAGCTGATGGCAAGCATCGGCGCCTTCGTGGGCGTGCAAGCCGCACTGCATATCGTGGTCGCCAGCTTCCTGCTTGGAGGCGTGATGGCGGTGACCATCATGCTGACACGCAAACACGCGCGCCAGACCCTGGCGAGCCTGTCCGCGCGGCTGCTGTGGCTGCCGTTTGGCTGGCGCGCCACTGCGACGGGCAACGACCAGATGGAAACAACCGCACGCCTGCCCTACGCCGTCGCGATGGCAGGCGGCGTCCTGCTGGTCATGGCAGGCACGCTCTGAGGTACGCAGCGCTACGCGACGGACATCGGTACAAAGCCCCGCCAGTGGGCTGAAAAAAGGGAGAGAACCATCATGCGCGAGCACCTGGGCACAGCCCCACCCACATCCGCACCGTCGCACCAGCGCCGGCGCGACAACACCGGCATCTGCCGCCACTGGCTTGCACACCGGCGAACGCGTGCCGCGCTGCTGCGCGGCAGCCGGAGCGCGCACGGCCAGGGACGCCGCATCTCCGCCTGCAACTGAACGCCGCCACGCGGCACCGATGACATGGAGTTTGGCGTGACAGCCAAGGGACGCGCTCGCGCATCGCCAGGCGGCGCGCCGACGCCGGGATTCAAACTGGGGAGGACCATCAAATGAGAAATGTACGCGCAATCGTGATGCTGCTGGTGGCGGCCCTGGCCGGCCTGGCAGCCGTTGTCCTGGCCTCGCGCTGGATGATGCAGCAAAGCTCGGGCAGCGTGACCAAGGTGGTGGTGGCCGCGACCGACATCAACCTGGGGCAGCGGCTCGCGCCTGAATTCGTCAAGGCCGTCGACTGGCCGCGCGACAGCCTGCCGCCGGGCGCGCTGACCGACCAGAAACTGATCGACGGACGGGTGACCAAGTCCAGCGTCATGCGCGGCGAGCCCATCCTGGAATCCAAGCTCACGCCCATTGGCACCCGCGGCGGACTCTCCGCGGTGATTGCCGACGGCAAGCGTGCCATCACGGTGCGCGTAAACGACGTGGTGGGCGTGGCGGGTTTCGCGCTGCCGGGCAGCTTCGTCGACATCATCGTGAACACCCAGAAGGACACTACCAAGGGCGAGAACACCACGCAGAACGAACAGTCGATCTCGAAGATCGTGCTGGAGAAGATCCTGGTGCTGGCCATCGCGCAAGAGGTCAATCGCGACGAGACCAAACCCAAGGTGGTGAACGCCGTGACGCTCGAAGTCTCGCCCGAGGAAGCGGAAAAGCTCGACCTGGCGCGCAGCGTGGGCACGCTCTCGCTGGTGTTGCGCAACCAGATCGACCCGCATCCCGTGGACACCGCCGGCGCCACCAAGCGCAGCCTGCTCAACGAGCCGGTGCTCAAGGCCGCGGTGGCCGCGCCGGTGGTGGTCAAGGCCGTCCAGGTCGTGCATCGCCTCGCAGAAAAGAAGATCGCCACCAACTGCGTAGGCGTGATCAGCGGCATGCAGCAAAACCAAGAATGCTTCTAACGCACAGACGTTGACATTGCCAAATGCCGGCCCCAGCCGATGGGGTCAACAACCGGGGGGAATTCAAATGGACCGAGACCACCACCAGGAGGGCAGCCCGCGCGCCAGCGCGCCGCGCAGCGGCCCCACAAGGCGGAGCCTCACCGCGCTGGCCGTGCTGTCGTTGACCAGCGTCTGGCTGGCCAGCGAACAGGCGCAAGCCGCCGATGCCGCGGCTGCCGCGCAAACCGCGCCGGGCACCCAACAGGCGATGAAACTGGCCGCCGCCGGCCCGATCCAGCTCACCATCGGCGCGGCCAGCGTGCCGCCGCCGCCCCCCGACGCGGGCATCAGCCGCGGGCCGAACTGCACCAGCGCCGCGCGCGAGCCGCAGCAGGTGCAGGTGCCGGTTGGCAAGTCGCGGATGATCTCGCTGCCGGAAGCGGTGCGCACGCGCACGCTGGGCAACCCCAGCGTGGTGCAGGCCATGCTGGTGTCGCCGCAGACCCTCTACCTGCTCGGCCTGGATGTCGGAACGACAAACATGATCGTGCAGGGCAAGAGCGGCAGTTGCTCGGTCATCGACGTGACCGTCGGCGCCGACCCGGGCGGCTTGCAGTCGACCCTGCACGAACTGCTGCCCCAGGCCCGCCAGGTGCGCGTTGCCTCTGCCGCGGACAGCCTGGTGCTCAGCGGCAACGTGCCCGACTCCACCGTCGCGCAGATGGTCATCGACATCGCCAACGCCTTCGTCGTGCGGCAAACCCGCAGCCCGCTGCAGGCGCCGCAGCAGCAGATCGGCGTCCCCGTGGCAAACCCGATGCTCGCCATGGCCGGCAACAGCATGGGCGGGCTGGGCATGCTCGGCGCGCCCGCCGGCGGCAACGGCGCGCAGCCGCTGCGCAGCCCGCGCATCATCAACATGATGACGGTGGACTCGCCGCAGCAGGTGATGCTGGAAGTCAAGGTGGCGGAAGTATCGAAGACGCTGATCGACCAGCTCGGCGCCTCGGCCAACCTGAACGGCGCCTTCGGCAGCTGGAGCTTTGGGCTGCTTGCCAACTTCCTCTCGGGCGGCGCCGGCGTGATCTCCGGGATGAAGTCCAACAACCTGCCCTTCAACTTCCACGTGGATGCGCAGAAAGGCGACAGCCTGGTCAAGGTGCTGGCCGAGCCCAACCTGATGGCCATCAGCGGCCAGGAAGCCAGCTTCCTCGCGGGCGGCAAAGTATTCATCCCGGTGCCGCAAGCCTCCAGCGCCGGCGGCACGACCATCACGCTGCAGGAGGAAACCTTCGGCGTCGGCCTGCGCTTCACGCCGACCGTGCTGGCCAACGGCCGGATCAACCTGAAGGTGGCGCCCGAGGTCTCCGAGCTCTCGCCGACCGGCGTAGCGCTCAGCGCGCCAAATCTCAGTGGCACCACCATCCTGCCGCTGATCACGACCCGCCGCGCCTCCACCACGCTGCAGGTGATGGACGGCCAGAGCTTTGCCATCGGCGGACTGATCAAGAGCAACGTCACGGGAAGCCTGAAGGCACTGCCGGGCGCGGGCGAGCTGCCCGTGCTGGGCAACCTGTTCCGCAGCACCAACTTCCAGCAGGACAAGAGCGAACTGCTGTTCGTGGTCACGCCCCGGCTGGTCAAGCCGCTGCCGGCCAACTATCCGATGCCCACGGACTCCTTCGGCGCGCCGACCCCGGGCGAGGTCTTCATCAACGGCAACATGGAAGGCCATCCCGCGGTCACCGCGCCGCCTGCCATGCCGCCGGCCCCCGTTGGCGCCCCTCCCGCACCCATGGCACCGGCACCGGCCGCGCCCACCACCAGCACCTCGCCCGCGAGCGGCGCGCGCGACACGGCCAGCGCTGGCGCGCTCATGCCAGCATCCACCGCCGGCGCCATGGCAGCGCAAACCACCGCCGACGCTACCTTGCCTGGCTCGCCCGCGGCGCCGGCGTCGAGCATGGACTCAACGCAATGAGCCCGATGCCAACGGAACGCAAAGAACAGGGGAACATCATGAACTTCCACAACCTACCTGCCCGACTCTCCCGGCTTGCCGTCACTGCCGCGGCGGCATGCGCGGCGGCCGGCGTGGCCGGCTGCATGACCACCACGCCGGTGTACGACGCCCACTTCGGCGACGCCGTGCGCACCGTGCGTGCCATGCAGACGCTCAACCCTGACGCATCGGCAAACGCGGACCCGGTGACCGGGGTCGATGCGCGCAGCGCCACCTTTGCCCTGGACCGCTACAACTCATCGTACCGCAACCCGCCGAGCGACGGGAACGCCTACGCGGTCGGGGTGGGCAGCTCATCGTCCTTGGGCTCCACGCCCTGACCGCGAGGCCGATCCGCAAACTGGGAGATATCGAGATGGCAAAGCTAATTCTGGTCTCGGCCGACGAGACGCGGGCCCGGCAAATGTCCGCGATGGCCGGACAGGTCGCGACGCAGCGGCAGGTACAACTGGTCTGTACCGATCCGGAGCGGGCGCTCGGCATGGCCGGACTGATCCACCCATCCGATTTCCTGATCCTGCAGGCGGACGATTTCAGCCTCAACGTGCTGGAACGCCTGCGCCAGCGCTTTCCGGAGCCGGGGGACGTGCCCTGCATCCTGGTCACGCCCTCGCCAACCGCCGAGCTGCTGATGCGCGCCATGCGCATGGGCGTGCGCAGCGTGCTGCGCTGGCCGCTGGACCCCCGCGAGTTCAACGACGAGTTGGAACGCCTGGCGATCAAGCCGCAGGGCAGCGCCGACGCCGAGGCCCGCACGCTGACCTTCACCTCCTGCAAAGGCGGCAGCGGCACCACCTTCGTCGCCGCCAACCTCGGCTATGCCATTGCCGCCACGCGCGGCAAGCGTGTCCTGCTGGTGGACCTGGTCCAGCAGTTCGGCGATGCCGCCTTTCTGGTCACGGACAAGGCGCCGCCGGCCACGCTCACGGACATCTGCCAGCAAGTCGACCGGCTGGACCTGGCCTTGCTCGACGCGTGCATCACGCATGCGCATCCCAACTTCGACGTCATCGCCGGAGCCGGCGACCCGGTGAAGGCGGGGGATATCAAGGCGGCCCATCTCGAGAGCATCCTCGACCTGGTGCGCCCGGCATACGACGTGATCATCTTTGACGTGGGCCAGGACATCAACCCTTCCTCGATCATGGTGCTTGACCACAGCGACAGGATCTATCCAGTGCTGCAACTCACCCTGCCCTACCTGCGCGCCGGGCGGCATCTGATGGAGATCTTCCACTCGCTGGGCTATCCCACCGAGCGCCTGCACATGGTGATCAACCAGTTTGAGAAGAACGCGCCGGTGGACCTGCACACGCTTGAAGAGACGCTGGGCGCAAAGGTCGCGCACATGCTGCCGTCGGATCCCAAGCCGGCACGCGACGCCAGCAACCAGGGCGTACCGGTGCTGCAGCTGGCCGAGCGCAGCGCAATCTCGCGCGCGCTGGTGCAGATGGTCGAGAGCGTCTACCCGGGCGCGGCAAAGAAAGAGGACGGGTTGCTGCAAAAGCTGCTGGGACATCGCGGCAGCCAGTCCGGCACCGGCCTGCGCATCGAGAAGCATGCCTAGCCAGCCCTGATCAAACACATAGGCGCCAGGCGCGCAGCGGAGAACCGACATGTCATTGCGTGAACAACTCTACGAGAAGGCTGGCGAAACCATCACCGAGCGCATCGGCGCTGCCAGCAACACCGCGAACGCGGCCTACCAGCAGCTCAAGACGGAGATCCACGAAGCCATCATCGAACGCGTGGAACTGGAGAAACTGCAGCGCCTCTCGCCGGAGCAGGTACGGCGCGAGCTGGCGCTACTGGTCGAGCGCATCATCGACGAACGCAATATCCCCATCAACGAAACCGAGCGCAAGCGGCTGGTGTCGGACGTGCGCGACGAGATGCTCGGCTTCGGCCCGCTCGAACCCCTGCTGAGCGACCCGACCGTCTCGGACATCCTGGTCAATACGTACAAGCAGGTCTACGTGGAGCGCCGCGGCAAGCTGGAACTGACGGGGGTGACCTTCAACGACGATGCCCACCTGATGAAGATCATCGACAAGATCGTGTCGCGCGTAGGGCGGCGCATCGATGAATCGAGCCCGATGGTGGATGCGCGGCTGCCCGATGGCTCACGCGTGAATGCGATCATCCCGCCGTCGGCAGTGGACGGCCCGCTGCTGTCGATCCGGCGCTTCTCCGTCAATCCGCTGATGGTCAAGGACCTGGTGGAGCTGCAGACGCTCACGCCGCCGATGGCGCAGCTGATCGAGGCCATGGTCAAGGCCAAGCTGAACATCCTGATCTCGGGCGGCACCGGCAGCGGCAAGACCACGCTGCTCAATATCCTCTCGGGCTTTATCCCGCCGAGCGAACGCATCGTCACCATCGAGGATGCGGCGGAACTGCAGCTCCGGCAGGACCACGTGCTGCGCCTGGAGACGCGCCCGCCCAACATCGAGGACCGGGGCGAGATCACGCAACGCGCGCTGGTCAAGAACGCGCTGCGCATGCGCCCGGACCGCATCATCCTCGGCGAAGTGCGCGGCGCGGAAGCGCTCGACATGCTGCACGCGATGAACACCGGGCACGAAGGCTCGCTCGCCACCATCCACGCCAATACGCCGCGCGACGCGCTGACCCGGCTCGAGAACATGGTCAGCATGGCCGGCCTCGCGCTGCCGCCCAAGACGATGCGCCAGCAGATCACCTCGGCGATCACCGTGATCCTGCAGGTGTCGCGCCTGACCGACGGCCGGCGCAAGCTGATGAGCGTGCAGGAGATCACCGGCATGGAGAGCGATGTGGTCAACATGCAGGAAATCTTTACCTTCAAACGCACCGGCGTGGACGCGGAAGGCCGCGTCAAGGGGCACTTCTGCGCCACCGGCGTGCGGCCGCACTTTTGCGAACGGTTGCATTCGTTCGGCCTGAGCGTGCCGGACCGGCTGTTCGAGCCCTCGCTGCGCTTCGACGTATGACCCACCCGCACGCTGCGCAGGAGACCACGCCATGAACACGACCCTCGCTGGCTTCGGCCTTTCGCTCTTCATCGCCATCGTGCTGCTGATCGTGGTGGGCTACCAGTGGTGGCAGCGCAAGCACAGCGCCAGCGCGCGGCGCCTGGGACGGCGCCTGCGCGCAGTGGCGCAGACGGCCTGGCAAGGCGAGACCTCGTCCATCATCAAGGAGCGCCAGCTGAGCGGCTCAGCCTTCTTCGCGAACCTGCTGCGCAAGGCGCCGCGCGTCCAGGCGCTGGACCGCCTGCTGATGCAGTCCGGCCTCTACTGGAACGTGTCGACCTTTCTCGGCCTGACCTTGCTGCCGGCGGCGGCACTCTACGTGATCAGCCTGCTGCTGGACCTGGCTGCGTTGCCGGCCGCCGCCGCGGGCCTGTGCTGGCTGCCGGTGCCGCTGTGGTTCGTCAACCGACGCCGCAGCCGCCGCCTGCAACAGATCGAGGCGCAGCTGCCCGAAGGGGCCGACATGATGAGCCGCGCGCTGCGCGCCGGGCACTCCTTCTCCAGCGCGCTCGACATGGCCGGCGACGAATTGCCTGATCCGCTCGGCGCGGAGTTCCGCCTGGCTTTCGACGAAATCAACTACGGCGCCTCGATGCACGACGCGCTGAACAACCTGGCCACCCGCGCGCCGCTGCCCGACCTGCGCTACCTGGTGATCGCCGTGATGATCCAGCGCGAATCCGGCGGCAACCTGGCCGAGATCCTCGGCAACGTCAGCCACATCATCCGCGAACGCATGAAGCTGCTGGGCCAGGTGCGTGTGCTCTCGGCCGAGGGACGGCTCTCTGGCGTGATCCTGGCGCTGATGCCCTTCGGCGTGGCGGGCGCCATGTTTTTCCTGAACCCGGATTTCCTCACGCCGCTGGTGACGGATCCCAGCGGGCCGTGGATCGTCGGCTATGCCATCGCGCTGATGGTGCTTGGCCTGGTGTGGATGCGCAGGATAGTGCGTATCCATATCTAGGCAGGGACAAGTTCAACTTAGGAAAGGATGGGCGCCGCCCAGCACAATCATGAGACTCGAGCAAATCCTCCTCCTGGTCTTCACCTTCTTGCTGGCCTTCGGAGTCACACTGGCCGCCATGATGCTGCTGCGCAGCGATGCGCTGCAGCGGCGCATCACGCAGGTGACCCGGGCCGCTGCCCCCGACGATGCCACCCCGTCCGCGCTGCAGGCCGACTGGATGCGCAAGCTGGAACGGGTGTCCAAGCCGCTGGCCAAGCTGTCCCTGCCCAAGGACGGCTGGGACGGCTCCGCCCTGCGCACCCGCTTCATGAACGCCGGCTGGCGCAGCCCCTCCGCGGTGCCGGTCTACTTCGCCGCCAAGACCGCGCTGGCCCTGCTCTTCCCCTTGCTGCTGTTCGTGCTGACGGGCGGCGTGATCAGCGAGGACAGCCCACGCCTGCTGCCCGCCGCGCTGCTGGGCGTGGCGATCGCCGGCTTCTACCTGCCGGACCTGGTGCTGCGCAGGCGCATCCGTCAACGCAAGCTGGAGATTTTCGAGAACTTCCCAGATGCGCTCGACCTGATCACGGTGTGCGTGGAAGCCGGCCTGGCGCTCGACGCGGCCTTGCTCAAGGTGGTCGAGGAGTTGCGCGCCAACCGCAACGCGCTGGGCGAGGAGCTTGAGCTGCTGGTGCTGGAGCTGCGCGCCGGCCTGTCACGCGAGAAGGCGCTGCGCAACCTGGCGCTGCGCACGGGCGTGGAAGACGTCGACATGCTGGTCAGCATGCTGATCCAGGCGGACCGTTTCGGCACCAGCGTGTCGGACTCGCTGCGGGTGCACGCGGACACGCTGCGCGTCAAGCGCCGCCAGTACGCAGAGGAGTGCGCGGCAAAGATCGCGGTGAAACTGCTGTTCCCGCTGATCTTCTTCATCCTGCCGTCGTTGTTCGTGGTGCTGCTTGGCTCGCCGGCCATCCAGTTCTATCGCTCGCTGATGCCGTTCATGATGGGCACCAGCTAGCGGGCCGCGTATCTGGCACCGGTACTGGCACCGGTACCGTCGCAATCCACAAGGGGCTACGACATGCAAACCCTGGACACCAAGACTTCCCGGCGGCAACGCGGCGCCAGCGCGGTCGAGTTCGCGCTGGTGGCCCCCGTGTTCTTCCTGCTGCTGTTCTCGATCGCGGACTTCGGCATGATGATGTGGGCCAACCTGACCATGCAGCACGCCGTGCGCGAAGGCGCGCGCTACGCGGTCACCGGACAGGACAACCTCGATCCGCATACCAGTTCGCAGCAGCGCTACGTGGCCGTACTGACGAAGATCCACGACAGCTCGCTGGGGGTGTACGACATGTCGAACGCGACGGTCACCACCTGGGTCAACGGCACCAGCCAGGCCAGCGGCGGCAGCATGTTCGGCGCCGCCGGCGACCTTGTGGTGATCCAGGTCAATTGCTCCTGGCCCTTGCTCACGCCGATGGTCGCGGCCTTCTTCACGTCCACTGGCGGCAAGTACAACTTCAGCGTCGCCGCCACCATGCGCAACGAGGCCTTCTGATGAAACGCACCCGTCCACTGCGCCGCAGGCAGGCAGCGCGCGGCATCGCCGCGATCGAGTTCGGCATCCTGCTGCCCATCTTCATCTTCCTGACGCTGCCCGTGATCGATTTCGCGCGGGCCATCCAGGCCAACCTGATCCTGGTCAACCTGACCCGCGAAGGCGCCAACCTGGCCTCGCGCAGCGCGGCCTATACGCCGCAGGAGATCATGGTGGCGCTGGCGCAAACCACGCCGCCGCTGAAGATGAGCCAGCGCGGCATGATCTACATCACCAAGGTCATGGGCGACGCCGAGAACTGCGCCGGCGGCAACTGCACGGTGCGCAACATCGTGCTTGAACAGTACCGCTGGACGGGCGGCTGGTCGCTAGGCGGCTCCGTGCCGGGCAGCCTGGTGTGGAACTGCGGCAGCGGCAGCGGCTCATGGGCGAGCGACGGCAGTTGCGCCGGCCTGCCTTCCGGCGGCACCTCGTCGCCCACCGCGAACGCCATGACGGGCTTGCTGAGCGATGGCCAGATCGTCTACGTCGTCGAGTCTTACTACAACTTCGACATGTACTTCAAGGGCCTGACGATGGGCGTGCTGAAAATGCCGAACATCGGGCCCAACCTGTACTCGGTCACCTCGTTCTGAAACAAGGAACGCCAAGGAGCAGCCATGAAACTGCAACACGCTGACAAGCAACGGGGGCAGATCACCATCATCGCAGGCCTGCTGATGATTGGGCTGCTGGGCGTCGTCGGGCTGGCCGTGGATGCCGGCATGGCCTATGTGACCAAGGCCAAGCTGAATGCCGCCGTGGACTCCGCCGCGGTCGCCGCGGCCAAGGCGGTCACCAACGGCACCACACAGGCCGACCAGGCGGCAAATGCCCGCCAGGCCGCCAGCAACTTCTTCTACGCCAACTATCCCACGGGCTACCTGCGCGCCACGCCCTCGCTGAATCCGGTGACAGTAAACTTCGATACGCCCACGCTGGGGGCGATCACCATCGGCGTCTCCGCCACGGCGACGATGCCGCTTTCGCTGATGAAGATCCTCGGCTTCAACAATATCGCCGTGGCCGCGACATCGCAGTCCATCCGCAAGGACCTTGACCTGATCTTCATCATTGATTCATCGGGTTCGATGGGTCCCGTATGGAGCACGGTCAGGGCGAACGCCAACAGCTTCCTCGAACAGTTCAGCCCCACGGAGGACCGCGTGGGCCTGGTGCATTTTTCAACCGGGGCTGTTTCGGATATCAACATCAACACGACGCAGCGCGGGTTCAACCGCACGGTCATGGAGAACACGATCACCAACCTCTCCAACGGCGGCAACACCAACTATGCGGAGGCGCTGTGGCAGGCCCGCTCGCAGCTCAACAGCATCGCGACCAGCAACCGGTCTAGCCTGCGCGTGGTGGTGCTTTTCTCAGACGGCGAGCCAAATACGCTGGCCGCCAGCTACCGCATGGACACCAGCACGAGCACCACCACCACCGTCACCACGACCACCTGCAACAGCAAGGGCAAGGCCTGCAAGAGCAGCAGCACGAGCAACACCACCAGCAGCACGGTCAACGGCATCACGTTCTGCGCGGGCAGCGCCACGACCAGCTCGCCCAGCTCCAGCGTTGGCGGCTTCTACCAGATCAACCAGCAAAACACCAAGATGACCGGCGCCTGCGCGAATCTCAGCTCGAGCTCGACGCAGACCAGCGGCAGCTCGGGGGACGGCAAGACGCCCGGCATCTTCACCTCCACCTCCACCACCACCACGGTCACGCCGACCCAGATGCCTGCGTACTACAACGCCCACAACGCGGCCGACCACGAGTTCCCGATCACGCCCACTTCGGTGCCCTACGTCGTCGGCTCCACCTTCAACGCCCAGAACATCTTCAACGCCTCGACCAACGTGCCGGTGGAGATGGCCACCTACCTGCGCAGCAACGGCGTGTACATCTTCACCCTGGGACTGGACGGCAACGGCGGCTTCAACGCCGACCTGCTCAAGAACCTGGCCAACACGCCGGATGCGCCTCTGTACAACAGCGCCCAGCCGTCAGGCGTCTATTGCTACGCCGCCAACATCAGCGGCCTCAAACCGTGTTTTTCCAAGCTGGCTTCGGAGATCCTGCGCATTTCCAAGTGAGCGGGACACGGCACACGGGCCACGGGTGGCGACGGTGCGGCAGGCAAACGGGTAAAGCGCAGGCTGGTATGAACGCGTTGCAATAACGATCCAGAAGTAGTGCCTTTTCAGGGGGAAATCATGTACGACAGCAAATCCGCTGAGTTCGCCGGGACGCCCCCGCCCATGGCACTGCGGCCCCGCGAGATCGCGGTTGAGATGGGCCTGCGCATCGCCACCGCCCTGCTCCTCGGCCTGTTCGCCTACGCGGCTATCACGCACTGGCTCGCCGAGCCGACGCGCATCACGCTGCTGCTGATCGTCGTGACGGAATGCCTGACGGTCGGGCTGTCACTGATCGTACGGGTGCCGGCGCGGCGCGACTGGAGCTTCGTCGCCGTCCTCTGCTCACTCGGGGGCACCTACTACTTCATGGCCATCCAGCTTGCGCCCGGCACGCGCATCGTGCCGGAGGCGATCGGCGCCGGGCTGCAGATCGCCGGGCTGGCCTGGCAGATCTTCGCCAAGGCCTCGCTGCGCTATTCGTTCGGCATCCTGCCGGCCAACCGCGGAATCGTGTCGGGTGGCGCCTACCGGCTCGTTCGTCATCCGATCTACCTGGGCTACCTCGCCACCGACATCGGCTTCCTGCTGGCCAACTTCGGGCTGCAGAACGTGCTGGTGTTCGCCGGGCAGTTTGTCCTGCAGGGGATCCGCATCGCCCGCGAGGAAGCGCTGCTGTCGGAGGATCCCGAGTACCGGGCCTATCGGAGCAAGGTTCACTACCGCGTTTTACCGGGCGTCTTCTGAGGGCCACGCCGGCCTTGACCGGGCCGGCGCTTTTCTGAAGAATCCATGCACGTGCGCGCCCGCGCCAGCGTACACCCGCATGGAGCCAGCATGAGAATCCGCATCCTCAGCGATCTGCACCTCGAACACGACGCACCGGCGTCAGTCCCCGCCTGCCCCGCCGACCTGGTGGTGCTGGCCGGCGATATCGCCAACGGCCGCGCCGGCGTCGACTGGGCCGCGCGCACCTTTTCGGGGCCGGTGGTCTATGTGCCGGGCAATCACGAGTACTACGAGGGCGCCTTCGAAACGGTCGACGCCGCCATGGCACAAGCCTCCCAGGCGGCGCCGCACGTGCGGGTGCTCAATGATGCCGTTGCCTATTTCGATGATCTTGCGGGCGAGCCGGTGCGCGTGATCGGCACCACCTGGTGGACTGACTACGCGTTGTTCGGCGCCGGCCGGCGCGAGGAGTCGATGCTGGCCTGCGCGGGCGTGATGGTCGACCACCGCCTGATCGAGGTGGCGGATGGCAACGGCCAGCACCGCCGCTTCACCGTGGCCGATGCCTTGGCGCGGCACCAGGCTGCCAGCGCCTGGCTCGCGGCGCAGCTCGCCACGCCCTTTGCCGGCAAGACGGTGGTGGTCACCCACCATGCGCCGGATCTGGGCAGCCTCGACCCGCGCTTCTCCCACGACCTGGTCTCCGCCGGCTTTATCTCGCGCCGCCCGGACCTGGTCGCGCAGGCCGACCTGTGGGTGCATGGCCATACGCATACGGGCTTCGACTACCGCCTCGACGATGCGCGCGTGGTGTGCAACCCGCGCGGCTATATCCGCCGCAAGACCGGCGAGCTGGAGAACCCGGCCTTCGACTGGTGCTATACCGTGGAGATCTGAGGCTTTCCGGCGACGGCGCGCAGCTCGCCCCCCATACCGTCGCCCCACAAGCAAAAACCCCCGCCGGCTCGCGCCAGCGGGGGTTTTTGCTACTACGGGTACAGCAGGCTGCCGTTTGGCGGGCCGGCAGATTTACATCATGCCGTCCATGCCGCCCATGCCGCCCATGCCGCCCGGCATTGCCGGAGCCGATTCATCCTTCGGCGTTTCAGCAACTGCGCAGTCGGTGGTCAGCATCAGCGAAGCGACCGAAGCAGCGTTCTGCAGCGCGGTGCGGGTCACCTTGGTCGGGTCCAGCACGCCCATTTCCACCAGGTCACCGTACTCGCCGGTGGCGGCGTTATAGCCGTAGTTGCCCTTGCCATCGATGACCTTGGCCACGACGACCGAAGCTTCTTCGCCAGCGTTCAGCACGATCTGGCGCAGCGGCTCTTCCATGGCGCGCAGCACGATCTTGATGCCGGCGTTCTGGTCAGCGTTGTCGCCGGTCAGGCCAGCGATGGCAGCGCGAGCGCGCAGCAGTGCCACACCGCCGCCGGGGACAATGCCTTCTTCCACGGCTGCACGGGTTGCGTGCAGTGCATCTTCCACGCGTGCCTTCTTTTCCTTCATTTCGACTTCGGTGGCGGCTCCAACCTTGATCACTGCAACGCCGCCGGCCAGCTTGGCCACGCGTTCTTGCAGCTTTTCACGGTCGTAGTCCGAGGTCGCTTCTTCGATCTGGGCACGGATCTGCTTCACGCGTGCTTCGATCGAGCCTGCGTCGCCGGCGCCGTCGATGATGATGGTGTTTTCCTTGCCGATTTCGATGCGCTTGGCTTGACCCAGTTCTTGCAGGGTTGCCTTTTCCAGCGTCAGGCCGATTTCTTCAGCGATTACTGCACCGCCGGTCAGGATGGCGATGTCTTCCAGCATGGCCTTGCGGCGGTCGCCGAAGCCCGGAGCCTTGACAGCAGCGGTCTTCAGGATGCCACGGATGTTGTTCACCACCAGGGTCGCCAGGGCTTCGCCCTCGACGTCTTCAGCGATGATCAGCAGCGGGCGGCCCGACTTGGCCACTTGTTCCAGCACCGGCAGCAGGTCGCGGATGTTCGAGATCTTCTTGTCGAACAGCAGGACGAACGGGTTTTCCAGGGCAACAACCTGCTTTTCCGGGTTGTTGATGAAGTACGGCGACAGGTAGCCGCGGTCGAACTGCATGCCTTCCACGACTTCCAGCTCGTCGGCCAGCGACTTGCCGTCTTCCACGGTGATCACGCCTTCCTTGCCGACCTTGTCCATTGCTTCAGCGATCAGCTTGCCGATCACTTCGTCGCTGTTGGCGGAGATCGAGCCAACCTGGGCGATTTCCTTGCTGGTGGTGGTGGTCTTGGTCAGCTTCTTCAGCTCTTCAACCGCGTTCACCACAGCCTTGTCGATGCCGCGCTTCAGGTCCATCGGGTTCATGCCGGCGGCAACGTACTTCATGCCTTCGCGCACGATCGACTGGGCCAGCACGGTTGCGGTGGTGGTACCGTCACCGGCGTTGTCGCTGGTCTTGGAAGCCACTTCCTTGACCATTTGCGCGCCCATGTTCTGCAGCTTGTCCTTCAGCTCGATTTCCTTGGCCACGGACACACCGTCCTTGGTCACGGTCGGGCCGCCGAAGCTGCGCTCCAGCACCACGTTGCGACCCTTCGGGCCCAGGGTAACCTTGACTGCGTTGGCGAGAATGTTCACGCCTTCGACCATCTTGGCACGGGCGGCGTCGCCGAATACTACGTCTTTAGCTGCCATGTTCTGAATCTCCTAAATCTGTACGAAAGGGGGTGCGTGGATTACTTGTTCACCACGGCCATGATGTCTTCTTCGCGCATGACCAGCAGTTCCAGGCCATCCACCTTCACGGCCTGGCCGGCATACTTGCCGAACAGCACGCGGTCACCCACCTTGACGTCGAGCGCAATCGAAGCACCCTTGTCATCCTTCTTGCCGGGGCCCACGGCGAGCACTTCACCTTGATCAGGCTTTTCGGCAGCGTTGTCGGGAATCACGATGCCGGAAGCGGTCTTGGTTTCATTGTCCAGACGCTTCACGATCACGCGGTCGTGCAAAGGACGCAGATTCATACGGACTCCTTGGTACAAAAAGTGATTTTAGGTTCACAAAAATTGACCGCCAGCACTGACGGCCAGCAGAATTAGTACGCTGGAAGAGGTCTGTTAGCACTCATGCCCAGCGAGTGCTAATTATAGGGACGGGGGGTGGCGTTTTCAAGTCGACGACTTGATACGTGTTTACCCTGGAATTGTGAAAATCGTTGTGGGGACTGGCCGCGCGGCAGAATCTTTATTCGCGGCCCAACGAATTCCGCCGAGATAAAAGTTACTTATAGACCACCCTTACAACACCTCCCGGGTCCCATACAAGTACCTGAACAAGCTGCGCACCAGGATCTTCCTGCCGGTGCCAGACGAGATCCGGACCGGGTTCGGCATCCCCGCGCCTGAGGGCGCGGCCGAGCAGGAAGCGGGGATCGCGCTGATCTGGAGCCTGCAGCATCTTCTACCTGGGCGTGCGCAAATGGAGAGAAACACTCCATTCAAAACTGCATGGCAAGAGTACAGAAGCGTTGATTTACGAACACGCCGGCATGGCCAAGAATGGCCACACCAACCCACCGCCACTCCATCGCCAATCCATCGCCAACTATCCGGAGCGCATCATGCCCCAAGCCACCATGCAGGCCCTCGTCGTCGAATCCGCGGGCGCGCCGTTCACGGCCGCCCGGCTTCCCAAGCCAGACGCCGGCCCCGGCCAGGTGCTGGTGCGCATCCTGGCCAGCGGCGTCAACCCGCTCGACACCAAGATCCGCGCCGGCCACGCGGAGCACGCCCGCCACCCATTTCCCGCCGTGCTGGGCCTGGACCTGGCCGGCGTGGTCGAAGCCGTGGGCGCGGGCGTAACGGCCTTCGCGCCCGGCGACGAGGTCTATGGCATGACAGGAGGCGTCGGCGGCCTGCAAGGCTCGCTCGCCCAGTACGCGGCGGTCGACGCCGAGCTGCTCGCGCACAAGCCCGCCACGCTGTCGATGCGCGAAGCCGCCGCGTTGCCGCTGGTATTCATCACCGCGTGGGAAGGCCTGGTCGACCGGGCCCGCGTGCAGCCTGGCCAGAAGGTGCTGGTGCATGGCGGCGCGGGCGGCGTGGGGCATATCGCGGTACAGATCGCCCGCGCGCTCGGGGCGCAGGTCTACGCCACGGGCTCGGCCGCGCAGAAGGCTATCATCGAGGGCTACGGCGCCACCGCCATCGACCACGCCACGACATCGGTCGCGCAGTATGTCGACCAATACACGGCGGGCGCGGGCTTCGACGTGGTCTACGATACGGTGGGCGGCGCGGTGCTGGACAGCTCGTTCCTCGCCGCGCGCACCTATGGCGGCCATGTGGTGAGCTGCCTTGGCTGGGGCACGCATGCGCTGGCGCCGCTGTCGTTTCGTGCGGCCACGTACTCCGGCGTGTTCACGTTGATGCCCATGCTCACCGGCAAGGGCCGTGCGCACCACGGCGAGATCCTGCGCGAAGCAGCGCGGCTGGCCGACGCGGGCAAGCTCTCCGTGCGGCTCGACCCGCGGCACTTCCAGCTCGAAGACGCCATCGAGGCGCATCGCGCGATCGAGACCGGCACGGCCAAGGGCAAACTGGTGGTGGATGTTGCGAAGGACTAGCCCGCTGACGCGGGGGTGTCTCTTTAGGGCGGGGTTTTGATGCTTCCGGCTGCTTGCGCGGCTGGGCGGCTTTGATGGTTGATGGGCTGGACGTGTTTTGGCGCTTCTAGCTGCTGTCGCGGCTGTACGGGGTTGGCCGTTTACACACATGTGAGATGTCACTTCTCTTTACTCGTAAAGAGAAGTAACCAAGAGAAAGCGATCCTTGCAGGAGGCTGGCGTGTCGGGGTTGCGCAGCCCGGTGGTTTCGTCGTCAGGCCCCGGGTTCTAATGGCCTCATGCCGTTACCGGTTTAAATGGCCACGATCTTGCGAATGACGCCGGTTTCGTCGTGAGGCTGCTCGGTAGCAGCATCCCTGCTCATCCACACATCTGCCGGTACCGGCGTGAAGCGCCACGATATATCACGCCGTGATGGTTTCGTGGTGGGGTGGGCGCGGTGGTGAATCCCTCAAAACTATTCCGGCGGTGCCACCGCGCCCACGACGAAAACGGGACGCTTGCAACTTCGTGGACGCCCGCGCTGCGAGCGATAGACGGCTTGAAATTCGTGGTGGTGGCTACCGGTGGGGGCCACCACGAAACCCTGGGCATTGGCATTGTCGTGATGATCTAAACTGGTAACGGCACGAGGTCATTAGCACCCGGGGCCGTACGACGAAATCATTGGGGTCCCCAATGACGCCACGCCAGCCTCCTGCAAGGATCGCTTTCTTTTGGTTACTTTTCTTTGAGGGTGAGGACAAATTCAGGCATTGGTCAATCGGCGT
>NZ_BAAILO010000477.1:0-207 GCF_054589115.1 Cupriavidus sp. 8B
TCTTCCTATTGCAAGGCACGCAAGCCAGTGTCAGATTGGAGACCCGATTCGAGCCTCCGTTTGCCCGGGCATCGATATGCTCGATTTCCAGCAGCGTCTCGCCGGCATCGCAGTAGGCGCACTGCCGCCCCCACTTCTCTAGCAGGTACTCCCGGACTTCGTAGCCGGCCAGTTCGCCTTGCTGATACTCGATGCCGGAGATCTCGG
>NZ_BAAILO010000478.1:0-431 GCF_054589115.1 Cupriavidus sp. 8B
GCCGTTCGCTATCCGCATAGTGGATCGGCGGACAGCGGACTGCGTCCTGCAACCGGTCCGTCTTAAACTCGATCCCGGTAGCAAGGGAACCGGCGTAGCCATCGTGCGTGAGGTCGAGTCCTGCGGCGGCGAGGCGGGCCGGCGTGTCGCCGTGCTGTCGCTAGTGGAACTGATACACCGCGGCGCGCAGATCAGCCTGAACCTGACGGCCCGCAGGGCTATGCGCCGGTCGCGACGCGGGCGGAAGACGCGGTATCGCGCTGCCCGATTCGATAACCGCCGCAGGCCGGTAGGCTGGCTAGCGCCGAGCCTACAACACCGTGTGCAGACCACGGTGGCCTGGGTCCGCCGCTTCCGCGCACTCGCCCCGATCACCGCCATCAGCACCGAACTCGTCCGCTTCGACATGCAGGCGATGCAGAACGCCGAGA
>NZ_BAAILO010000479.1:0-332 GCF_054589115.1 Cupriavidus sp. 8B
CTCCTCAGGCTGAAGTTGTTGGTACGAAGTTCTGCTTTGCATCTGAACACCTTACCCGAAGCAAGGTGTTGCACTTCAGATTTGAGGCCGCCCATCATCTTTACTTCCGCAGTTCGGTGAATGCGTGTCCACTGCGCGCTTACTCTCACACTGCGGCAAGGCCACCTTGCATTTGGTTCTCGGCTGAGATTGCAGCCTATTTTAGGCATGATTCGGGACAGCGCTCTTTTTACTCGACGAGAGCGAAGCCGCGTAGTCAGAGCGAAAGAAAGTAAAGATGCTACTAAGTGACGGACCAGCGATCGTTACAGAATTACTTCGCGCCGCCGGAG
>NZ_BAAILO010000480.1:0-852 GCF_054589115.1 Cupriavidus sp. 8B
GCCTACCGCATCCAGCTGGCCATGGTGCAGCACCGCCTGGATGCGGGCGAGCGCGTGATCGGCAAGAAGATCGGCGTGACCAGCCGGGTGGTGATGGACATGCTCGACGTGCGCCAGCCGGATTTCGGGCACCTGCTGTCCGGCATGGTCTATGGCGACGGCGCTGCCATTGCCGCTGACACGTTGATCGCGCCGAAGGCCGAAGGGGAAATCGCCTTCGTGCTCAAGGAGGACCTGGAAGGCCCGGGCGTGACCAATGCCGATGTGCTGCGCGCCACCGCCTACGTGCTGCCGTGCTTCGAGATTGTCGACTCGCGCATCCGCGACTGGAAGATCCGGATCCAGGACACCGTGGCGGACAACGCATCGTCCGGCGTGTTCGTGCTGGGCGACGCGGCGGTGGACCCGCGCGGGCTGGACCTCGGCACGGTCGGCATGACCCTGGAGAAGAACGGCGAGATCGTCGCCACCGGCGCCGGCGCCGCCGCGCTTGGCCATCCGGCCAACGCCGTGGCATGGCTGGCCAACACGCTGGGCCGGCTCGGCATCGGGCTGAAGAAGGGCGAGGTGATCCTGTCCGGCTCGCTGGCCGCGATGGTGCCGGTCAAGGCTGGCGACCAGCTGCGCATCAGCCTGGGCGGCATCGGCTCGGCCGGCGTGCGCTTCGTTTGAACGGATTCCTTATGCCATCGGCCAGGACATTGCCATGAACCTCACCCAAGACACCATCCAGCAGCTCGCCGAGCACCTGGAGAACGCCGAGCGCAACCGCGAGCCGGTGCGCAAGATCACCGACAGCCATCCCGACATGGACTGGGACGACGCCTACGCCATCCAGGACGCGATCCGGGC
>NZ_BAAILO010000481.1:0-616 GCF_054589115.1 Cupriavidus sp. 8B
GCATCCGCAGCTTCGGTGACTGGCTTAGCCCCGTTACATCTTCCGCGCAGGACGACTCGATCAGTGAGCTATTACGCTTTCTTTAAAGGATGGCTGCTTCTAAGCCAACCTCCTGACTGTTTTAGCCTTCCCACTTCGTTTCCCACTTAGCCAATCTTAGGGACCTTAGCTGGCGGTCTGGGTTGTTTCCCTCTTGACACCGGACGTTAGCACCCGATGTCTGTCTCCCGTGATTGCACTCTTCGGTATTCGGAGTTTGCTATGGCGGGGTAATCAGCAATAGACCCCCCAACCATGACAGTGCTCTACCCCCGAAGGTGAGACACGAGGCACTACCTAAATAGTTTTCGGAGAGAACCAGCTATTTCCAGACTTGTTTAGCCTTTCACCCCTATCCACAGCTCATCCCCTAACTTTTCAACGTTAGTGGGTTCGGTCCTCCAGTACGTGTTACCGCACCTTCAACCTGGCCATGGATAGATCGTCTGGTTTCGGGTCTACACCCAGCGACTGAACGCCCTATTCGGACTCGCTTTCGCTACGCCTTCCCTAATCGGTTAAGCTTGCCACTGAATGTAAGTCGCTGACCCATTATACAAAAGGTACGCCGTCACCC
>NZ_BAAILO010000482.1:0-529 GCF_054589115.1 Cupriavidus sp. 8B
GGTTCATCCGACTTTCGTGTGGGTCAGCGCAGCCGGATGTAGGTTGAGACCACCGCAGTGGAAGTAGACGGCGATCTTGAAGTGGTCCGGATTGCGATAGCCGCAGGCTCGCTTCTGGACAGTGGCGATCTTGGAATTCAACCCCTCGGCAACGGCATTGGTGATGCGATGTTTGAAGTAGGTCAGCACATTCGGCAAGTGGCGGGCGATCAGCCGGGCGGCGTCAATCATCGGCGCCAGCCGGCTATGGGTCGCCCAGAAGTACCAGCGCCTCCAGAAGCGTGTGGCCCAGCCGGTGGTGCGGTAATTCCACAGTCCCCGCAGTGCCTCCTTCAAGGCCCAGGCTCGAGCTGTTTTCAGCTCCATCGTCCTCAGTGCATTGAAGCGTTCCCTGGACGGCTCCAGCATGTTCTCCGGGTTGGTCAGCCACAGGTATTTGCTGCGGGCAAGGGTGTCGTCACCGGCTTTCAGCAACGCCTTGTGCTCCTGCTTTCTGACTTTGTCCACCGCCTCAATGACATGGCGCATG
>NZ_BAAILO010000483.1:0-769 GCF_054589115.1 Cupriavidus sp. 8B
GCGGTCGGCTGCATCACCGCGGCAATCCGCATCCCCTTGTAGCCGGCGTTGATGATGCCCTGATCGGTGCCGCGCACGGCGGATTTCTGCACCGAGGCGGCCAGCGCCCGCACTGCGCCTTCGAGCATGGCCGGTTCGAGCCGGATATCGAGCCGACGCAGTTCGCCATGTCGCTCGATCCAGAGGCTCTCTGGGTTGTTGATCATGACTTCGGCAATGTCCGAGGCCTCGACGAATGCTTTGATGGGGCTAAGCGCCTCGAAGAACATGGCGACCGCGCTCGCTTCGAGCTGATCGAATTGCAGGGTGGGGTGAGCGGCTGGTGCAGACATGCCGCTATTGTTCTCGTTCGGCGTGCCCGTGTGCGATTGAAAGGTATGCGATTTTCGTGAGCTTTTCGCGGATACGGGACGATCCCGACGACGCGCCTTTGCGCGGGAGAGGGGGGCGAGCACATGAGTCCACCCTACTTGCAGTAAGGCGTATGAATACGACGTTTTTTCGCCAGTAGGGTGGACTCATGTGCTCGGGGGTGCGGGACCGAAGCGCTCGTGTGAGCGCACAGTAGGACAGTAGGTCGGCGTCGTCCACGCAACCGTTGAGAATACGGCCTCCGATGTAAGAAATATTGAAAGCTGTCGAAAATCGTATAGCTTTCGTCGCGCTGTGGGGGGCGTTTCGCTGGTTCAATTAGCGGCATCCAAACAGGTGCCCTAATGCCACTGTTCTCCCGCCGCAACGAATCCAAGAAGGTCCTCTCTCCCGCCCC
>NZ_BAAILO010000484.1:0-266 GCF_054589115.1 Cupriavidus sp. 8B
AAGTGTGGTGCTGACGGATCGAGGTACGTGTCGCCGCTCAAGAATTACCTTCAGGAACCGAGCACAGGCGAGTTGCGCTGGCTGCATGCCGAACTCGGCGCCACTATGCCCTACCGGCAGGCCAAGCAGGTCATGGACCTCTTGTTGCCAACGTCCGGACGCGACAGTCACGTGACCATCCGCAATCACACAATGGCCGTCGGCAAATCCCTCCAGCATGCACAGCCCGTGCGGCGGTGGTGCGAGGAGATAAAGCCGATTGCCGA
>NZ_BAAILO010000485.1:0-18902 GCF_054589115.1 Cupriavidus sp. 8B
GACCGTCGATGGGGTCGTCCAAGGCGTTTCTCACCGCTACTGCAAGATCATTCAGCGCGGCGATGGATATGGTTATTCACTCGTAGCGCAATCCACAAAGGAGAGCGGGCACAGGGGCGACGCTTCGCGTCGCGCGCTATCCCTCACCGGCCTGAAGGCCGATGTTTCCCGCGCGAACTGATGAACCTCTCCCCCGCCATCCCCATCATCCGGATCTTCTCGGTCGAGAAGGCCAAGGAATTCTATCTGGACTATCTTGGCTTCACCCTCGATTGGGAGCATCGTTTCGAGGAGGGATTTCCGCTATATGCCCAGGTGAGGCGATCCGGCCTGACGCTGCACCTGAGCGAGCACCATGGAGACGCCACGCCGGGTTCGACGGTGTTCGTCCCCGTGGAAGACATCGATGCCCTGCATCGCGAACTGGATGCCAGGCAGTATCCCTACGCAAAGCCAGGCATCGACGCGGTGGGCTGGGGGCGGCAACTGCAAGTCGCGGATCCGTTTGGCAACCGCCTGCGGTTTTGCGAGCTATCCAAGGACTAGGTTTTTGTTTGGCGACACGCGGCTTGAGGGGAGATCCCGATGGAATACATCGACGTCATCTGGCGGCACGAGCTTGCCTCGGAGCCGGTTCGCCTTGTGTCGGAGCTTGACGGCGCGCGCTTCGAGACCAGGAAGCTGGAATTCTTCCGGGACGGAACCGTCGGCTTCGCCAGCGCCGAGGCGGCAACGGGAAGCACCAATCTCGGGCTGGTGCCGGTGCCGGGCCTTGCCGAGATCAACGCGGATCCGGAGTTCGACGGCGCGGCGATGACGCCGGAGGCTTTTGAAGTCCTCTGGCTATTGCACGCACGCCCGGCAAAGCATTGAGCGTTTCCTGGTGACGCCTGCTACAGCAGCACCAGCGTCACCAGCAACGATGCGTTGCTGATCGCCGTCACATCGTGCATGACGTTGGATTCCAGATAGATCAGGTCGCCTCGCCGCAGCAGCCGGTGCGCACCTTCCACGCCGATGTCGACCTCCCCTTCCAGGCACTGCACCGTGATTGGCCCGGCTACCGCATGGGCGGGCATATGCTTGCCGGCGGTCAGCACCAGGCGCATGACCTCCAGGCGGCTTTCCTTGAAGAAGGCGGTAGTGGGTGTCTTCGCGAGACGCTCGCCTAGCGGCAGCACGCTGGCAACCTGGCCGGAAGCTAGATGAGGCAGGGACATGGGCGGCTCCTCGGGTGTGAACGACGTGAGCGGTGTGGGGCGTGGCGGGCACTTCGGTGCGAAGCGCGCCGCGTTCCGGACAATCCATTCTAGTCGTGCCCGCCAGCGATCCGGAAATTAGCGGACACGGAAAAACCCCGATACCTGGCAGCGTGCGCACACCAGTAACATCATGGGCCATCCCGCATCATGGCCTCGATGGCCGAGACCACATCGGCCAGGCCGTTTTCGCCCGCCATGCGGGCACCGAGCTCGCGGGCGCGGGACCGCGCCTCGGCGCCCTGGGCGAACGCGATGGCGCGTGCGAGTGCCGAGGCTTGCAGGTGCTTTCCGTTCACGGCGGCGGCAACGCCGGCCAGCCCGAGCCGGTCCGCCCAGAAGAACTGGTCACCCACGAACGGCACCACCACCGATGGCACCCCCGCCCGCGCGGCGCAATGGGTCGTGCCGGAGCCGCCGTGATGGACAACGAGCGACGTCCTGGGAAACAGCCAGTCATGCGGTGTGTCGCCAACCACATGCACATTCGCCGGAAGTCCGGCGGTGTCCATCCCGCTCCACCCGGGATAGAACAGCGCCCGCCGTCCCGCGGCCGCCGTGACCACCGCGTCCAGCATCTTCTGCCGATCGAACCCCGCCATGCTCCCGAAGCCGAAATACATCGGCGGCTCGCCTGCCGCGAGGAAATCGGCAAGCGGCTGCGGCGCCCTCCAGTCCGGTGACGGCGCGATCCATTGCCCGCAAACCCGCGCATTGGCCGGCCAGTCTGCCGGCTTGGGCAACAGGCTCGGCGAGACTCCATAAAGCATCGGATGCCGGGTCCAGAGCGCCCGCCGGGGCGGCAGCCCGCATACCGCCGCGCGCGCCGCATTGGTCTGCTTGCGAAACGCCCGCCACAGCATCCCGTTGACAAAGTGGTGGCTCGCGCGGCTAAGCCAGCCCGGCAGCCGCGCCGGCGGCAGGAAAGGCGAGGCGAAATCCGCCGTCGGCGTGATCGGGATCAGCCCGGTGCCGATCGCCTTCACGCCGAGATGCTCGGCGGCCGACAAGCCGACAAAGGCCGCCAGGCCGGAAACGATGATGGCATCGCAGCCTTCGCCCGCCGCCACGATCTCCCGCAGCCATGCCTCGGCATTGGCATTGGCAATGCGCGCCAGCGCGCTCGCCGTGCTGGTGAAGCGGCGGTCCCGCGCCACCACGCCGGAGATCGCAAGCTCCGGCTGCAACGCGCCCTTGATGTCTCCCGCCAGCGCGGTCGCCGGAACGCCAAGGGCATTGGCCGTGCCAAGCGTTGCGCCATCGGCAAGTAGCCGGGCCTGGTGGCCGGCATCCATCAACGCGCGGCACAGTGCGGCCAGCGGACGGGCGTCTCCCTCCGTGCCATAGGTTGCGACGATGAATTTCATGGTGTCTTGCGGCTCCTTGGACGTGGCGCCAGCGGCCGGGCGCTGCCCTCCACGAACAGCGTCACCACCGCTGCGAACTCCTCGCGCAACGTCAGCCCCGGCAAGGTCAGCCAGCGCATCAGCGCACCGAGATAGAGGTGATGGAACAGCGACGCCAGATGCGCCGCGTCGAGATCGCGCCGCAGTTCGCCCGAGCGCTGGCCCTGGCCGATCAGCAGCCCGAACACATCGGTCATGTCGCTCGCCCCTCCGGGCTCTACGGGCTCTATGGCCTCTTGCGCGGGCGGCGCGGCTTCAAGGCTCAGGAAACGAAAGCGAAGGTAAGGCAGAAGGTAAGCGCGATGCCCCTCGCACCAGGCGGCTGTCGCATCGAGCAGCAGCGCCAGGGCCGACCGGAAGCTGGCCTGCCGTTCGACCTCAGGCTGCAGATGCGCCAGATCGGCCGCCAATTGCATATGGATCCAGTGCGCCAGCACGGATTCCTTGGTCGGGAAATGGTTGTAGAGCGTTCCCTTGGCAACGTCGGCCTCGGCCGCGATCTGCTCCATCGTCACGGCGTCGAAGCCCTGCGCTTCGAACAGGCCCATGGCAGTCTGGGCAAGGAGATCCAGCGTTTGCGCGCGCTTTCGGGCACGGCGGCCCGGCATGTCGTGGGCGACCATCTCATCCATATAAATGAACGACGAACATTATTGAACGTCGTTCAAGTATCGTAGCGCGACCCTGGCGGTAAATCAATCCGGCCGGGAGCCGTGCAGGATCGTGCTGCGTGCTGCGCGTCGCGCAGCCACCACATACCCTCCTTCAGGGCGATAACAGATTGCCGGGCCGGTGCTAACGTCTGGCGCACGCTGCAATTCCCACGGACGATCTGGCACGCAACGCGAATCGCACCGACTTCCAATACTGCGTGAGAGAGACAAGGATCCCGCCCATGCTGAGTGATTTCGATGACCTCGTAGCAGCGTCGATGAAGGAATGGAAGGTGCCGGGCCTTGCGCTAGCCGTGATCCGGGATCGCGAAACGGTGCTGCTCAAAGGCTATGGCGTGCGCGACGCCGAAGCGCCGGCGCCCGTGGCGCAGGACACCCAGTTCCTGCTGTGCTCGCTCACCAAGTCTTTCACCGCAGCCGGCCTTGGCCTTCTGGTGGACGAGCGCAAGCTCGACTGGACGCGGCCCGTGCGTGACTACATTCCGGAGTTCCGCCTACACGATGCGGTTGCGACCGAGCGCGTGACCGTGCGGGATCTGCTTTGCCATCACAGCGGCGTCCCGCGCCACGACTGGATTCACTCGCCCGGCGACCTGTCGGTCGCGCAGATCCTGGCGGCCTTGCGCCATCTGGAGCCGAGCCGGGACGTGCGCGAAGCCTACCAGTACCAGAACCTTGGGTATCTCGTGGCCGGGCATATCGCGGAGCGCGTCAGCGGGCAGCGCTGGGAAGATTTCACTACCGAGCGCCTGCTCCGTCCGCTGGGCTTCGCGAACTTCGGGCTCTCCATCGACGCGCTCGCCGCCGCGCCGGACCATGCGCATCCGCACATCATGCAAGGCGACGAAAGCCAGCGCGCGATGTTGACGCCTATCCGTGCGCTGCCCGCCGGCGGGCTCAATGCCTCCGTTTCGGACCTGGCGAAATGGATGCACTTCCTGATCGACGAAGGATGCGTGAACGGCAAGCCTCTGCTGTCGGCGGAAATCGTCCGGCAAATGATGACCCCGCGCGTGCACGTGGGCCGCTCCGTGTTCAAAGAGGTGGGTGAGTACCACTATGGACTCGGCCTGTCGCTGGAACACTATCGCGGCGAACGGAAGGTATCCCATTCAGGCAGCTGGGTCGGCTGGGGCACCTTGATGACAATGCTGCCGGAGCGCAGGATCGGCGTGGCGGTACTCACCAATCGCGCGCCAAGTTCGGTCACAGAACTCCTGACCTACGCCACGCTCGACCAGCTCTGCGGCCACAAGCCGATCGACTGGTTCGAGCGGTATCACGCCATGCGCCACCAAGGGCTTGCGCAACAGAAGCTCGACAAGCAGGCGCGCAGCGAATTGCGCCGGACCGGCACCACGCCAAGCCATCCGCTTGACGACTACGTGGGCGAGTACGAACACCCGGCCTACGGGCGGATCGTCATCGCTAAAGAGAACAATGCACTGGCATGGCGCTGGCGCGGCATGTCGGGCCCGCTCGAACACCGCCACTACGATGTATTCACCACCCCCGACAAGCCGGCCGAGATCAATCCCGACAACCTGGCACTGAGCTTCGGCTATGACCGGGAAGGCAACATCGACCGGATCTCCGCACCATTGGAGCCCATGGTGGCGGACATCGTCTTTCGCCGCGCGGCCGGCGGCGACGTGCTCGACCCTGCGTTCCGCGCCCTCTGCGCCGGCAGCTTCGTGCACGGCGCGCAGGAGATCGCCGTCACGCTCGACGCGGCGGGCCAGCTATCGCTGCGCATCGCCGGGCAGCAAAGTTGGCCGCTGCAGCCGTTTGACGGGCGGACCTTTGACCTGGAAGGACTCCATGGGCATCGGGTCGAGTTTCGTCGTCCCGCGCCAGACATCGTGGACGCGGTCATCTTTTACCAGCCGGATGGCACCTTCCTGGCACTGCGGCAGGCTGTGCCAGCGTAAATCGCCTCACGGCCGCAAGCCGGCGCCCTTGTCCATGGCAGCCCGCACCGCATGGCAATGCCGGACCAGATTGGCCTTCGACAAGACGAACTGCTTGAGCGGCGTGTCGATCTCATAGAAATAGATATTCGCCACAAACCCATACACGGCAGCATCGATGCTGGTCGGCGCAGCGCCAAACAGAAAATCCTGGTCGCCGATCAGGTTGGCCACCACGGCCAGATCGGCAATGCCCCGGGCATAGACCTCGCCCGGTTCGAAGCGGCCGATGCCCTGATAGCGGTATCGCTCGAAGTTGTATTGCCTTGCCGCCTCCAGGTCATCCGCCGCAAGGTCCGGATGGGTCTTCAGCAGCGCGTCCCGGAACAGCGGCCAGAAGCGCGGATCGCGCCAGCGCGAGTACGACATGACCCAGTAGAGGTCATCCAGCGCGCGGCGCACCAGCAGATCCAGGTCCTGCTGTGCGCTGGTCAGGGCGCTATCGATGGCCAGCCTGTACTTGTTTTTCAGGTAGGACACGATGGCATCGCTGTCGCCGACGGTCTGCTCATCGTCGACGACATACGGGAGCTGCCCTCGCGGCGCTGCTTTTGTGTCGAGGATATGCCGGTGCGTAAAACGCAGGCCGCACAGCTGAAGGAAGGCGAACACCTTCAGGCCATACGGATTATTGTCTTCAAGGCCGAACAGCTCCGGATAGGAATACAGTGTGATCATTCAAACACTCCCTCAAGGGCGGCCCGGCATTTGAGGATCGCGGCGCGGCTCCGGTAAGTCTAGGCGATAACGCTGGCCTGGCCTGATGGCGACGTCCCCGCTACCTGTTACCTGCTATCCGCCAGCGCCGTCTTGGCAAAATCGATAAAGACGCGCAGCTTCTTCGGCATCCCCGTGCGGTTGTAGTAATAGAGGTAGAGCCCCGTGCGTGGTATCCACGCGTCCAGCACATTCACCAGCGCGCCGGCCCGCAAATGCGGCTCGGCGTTGCGGTATGGCAGGTAGGCAAAGCCGAACCCGTCCAGGGCGGACTGCAGCAGCAAGCCGTTGTCATTGGTCGCGATGCGCCCGGCCACAGCGATCTGCATGGTTTCACCGGCTTTCTCGAACTCCCAGCGATACAGCGCGCCGGTATCGGCGCTCCTATAGTTCACGCATTGATGCTCGAGCAGATCTCGCGGGTGCCGTGGCTTTGCCTTGTCTTTCAGGTACGCCGGAGACGCAACCACGCAAAAGCGCATCTGCGTGACGAGCGGCACGATCACCATGTCTTCGTCCAGCACATTGTCGTAGCGGATGCCGGCATCGAAACCCTTGCCGACGATGTCCACCAGGCTGTTATCGGCGATGACCTCGACATTGATGTCGGGGTAGGCCGTCAGGAACGCTTTCAGGACGGGCTGGATCACCAGCGGGATGGCGGTCGGGGGCACGTTCAGGCGCAGCGTGCCCATTGACTCGCTGGAGGATTTGGAAACATCGCGCATGGCGAGCTCGAGTTCCTGCAGGAGCGGCGAGATCCTCGTCAGGAACCGCGCTCCGGCCTCCGTCAGGCTGACACTGCGCGTCGTCCGGTTAAGCAGACGGGCTCCCAGGCGCTCTTCGATGCGCCTGACCGTATAGCTGACGGACGTCACCGGGATCCCCAGCGCGCGCGCGGCGGCGCTGAAGCTTTGCTCCTGCGCTACGCGGGCAAAGACGGAAAGGGCCTGGAATTCGGTTGGATTCATTATGCAAATTTATTGCAAAGTCCTTGCCGATTATCTTCCTTCTTGACAGGGTCGGCAACCTCCATACTCCGTTGTACCGAGCCGCCGAGGACGGCAGCTCCCCCTGACAATTCTCCTGGAAAGATGATGAAAACCTGGTTCATTACGGGCGTAAGCACTGGTTTTGGGCGCGCGCTGGCCGAGGCCGCGATCGCGCAGGGCGACAAGGTCGCGGGCACGCTGCGCCAGGAAGCGCAGCGCGCGGCGTTCTCCGCGATGTCCCCGGGACAGTCTTTCGGCTACGTGCTCGACGTGCGGTCCGACGCGGACATCCCGCGCGTGGTCGCGCAGATCGAGCGCGAGGTTGGCCCGATCGACGTGCTGGTCAACAACGCGGGGTACGGCTACGAGGGCAGCATCGAAGAAGCCACGGCCGCGGACATCCGTGCGCAGTTCGACGTGAATGTGTTCGGCGCGATCGGCGTGATCCAGGCCGTCCTGCCCTTCATGCGCGAACGGCGTAGCGGCCACATCCTGAACGTCACGTCGATGGGCGGCCTCATGACATTTCCCGGCGTGGGCATCTACAACGCGAGCAAGTTCGCGCTGGAAGGCATCAACGAGGCGCTCTCCAAGGAAGTGCGCCCCTTCGGCATCAAGGTAACCGCGATCGAGCCAGGCGCCTTCCGCACGGACTGGGCAGGCCGCTCCCTGCAACGCACGGTGCGCACGATCGAGGACTACGCGGCGACGCTGGAACCGCTGAGCGCCGCGCGTGCGGCAAGATCCGGCAAGCAGCCGGGAGATCCCCGCAAGGCCGCGCAGGCGATCCTCAAGGTGGTGGCGTCGGACCAGCCGCCGGTGCATCTGCTGCTGGGCACCGATGCGCTCGGCTTCGTTCGCGAGAAGCTCGAGACATTGCAGGAGGAAATCAACCAGTGGGAAGCGCTGACCGTCAGTACTGACCTTACCGATTGAATTCGCTGCCAGCGGAACGGATTGCCGCGCTCGCCGCCCGCTGCGGCGAGCGCATATGGATTGCACCAAAGCTTCGTTGCGCGGCCCGCGCCAGTTGGCTACTGTCATTCGATCATTCGATATGCCAATCGCCACTGCCGGGAGGAATCGCCGCATGCCATCCATCGGGACCGAGTACCGCGCCAGGACGCCTTCGCCGCAGACCGATGTGCTGGTCATCGGCGGCGGCCCCGCCGGCACCTGGGCAGCCATCGCCGCTGCCGAAAGCGGCGCGCGCGTCGTGCTGGCCGACAAAGGCTATTGCGGCACCTCGGGGGCCACCGCCGCGGCCGGCACCGCCATCTGGCACGTTGCACCCGACCCCGCCGCGCGCGCCGCGGCCAAGGCCAGCCGCTACGCACTTGGCGGCGAACTGGCCGAGCCGGCCTGGATGGACCGGGTGCTGGACCGCACCTATGCGGGGCTCGAACAGCTTGCCGAATGGGGCTACCCATTCCCGCAGGACGACGCCGGCCAGGCGCAGCGCATCTCCCTGCAAGGCCCGGACTACATGCGGCTGATGCGCCGGCGCGCCAAGGCGGCGGGTGTTCGCATTCTGGATCACAGCCCGGCGCTGGCCCTGCTGGTGGACGCCGGCGGCACGGTGCGCGGCGCAAGGGGCCTGCACCGGCAGCCCCGTGCGGGCCAGCCGGGCGAGTGGACGCTGCGCGCCGGCGCGGTGGTGATCGCCACCGGAGGTTGCGCCTTCCTCAGCCGCGCCCTGGGCTGCAACGTGCTGACCGGCGATGGCTACCTGATGGCGGCCGAAGCCGGCGCCGATCTTTCCGGCATGGAGTTCTCCAATGCCTATGGCCTTGGGCCCGCGTTCTCGTCGGTCACCAAATCGCTGTTCTACCAATGGGCGACCTTCTATGACGCGCAGGGCCAGGTGCTGGAAGGCGCGGGCTCGGCGCAGGGCCGCAGCGTGATTGCCCGCGCGCTGCAAACGCAAGCGGTGTACGCACGGCTGGACCGCGCGGACGTCAAGGTGCGTGCCTGGATGCGCAGCGCCCAGCCAAACTATTTCCTGCCCTTCGACCGCCTTGGCATCGATCCCTTCACGCAACGCTTCCCGGTGACCTTGCGGCTGGAAGGCACGGTGCGCGGCACCGGCGGCCTGCGCATCAACGACGCGCAATGCGCCACCAGCGTGCCCGGCCTCTACGCGGCCGGCGACGCCGCTACGCGCGAGCTGATCTGCGGCGGCTTTACCGGCGGCGGCAGCCACAACGCCGCCTGGGCGATGTCGTCCGGCTGGTGGGCCGGCCAGGGCGCGGCGGCCTTCGCGCAGGACGCGCGCGCGAATGCGGGGCAAGCCTTGGACAGCGCCGGCCACGGCAACCGAGCGCACACGCAGGCAACCCCAGCGCAGCCGGACGCATCGGCGCTCGTCACGGCCGTGCAAGCGGAAGTGTTTCCCTATGCACGCAACTGGTTCCGCCATGGCGAGACGCTCACCGATTCGCTGACGCGGCTCGATGCCCTGTGGCGGCAATGGGGCAACACCGCGCCGCTGCCCACCGGCGAGCACGCATTGCGCACGCGCGAGGCCACCGCCATGCTCGCCACCGCGCGCTGGATGTACCGCAGCGCGCTGGCGCGCACCGAGACGCGCGGCATGCACCGGCGCATCGATCATCCGGGCCAGGATGCAAGCCAGCGCCACCGGGTGATCAGCGGCGGGCTCGACGAAGTCTGGACCGCGCACGAAAACATCGCCGACGCCACCTGGCAGGCAGCCGCATGATCGAACTGCTCAACAGCGCGCGCTGCACCGGCTGCAATATCTGCGTGCGCGTGTGCCCCACCAATGTCTTCGCCATCGTGCCTGCCCAGCCGCCGGCGATCGCGCGCCAGCATGACTGCCAGACCTGCTTCATGTGCGAGCTGTACTGCCCCGAGGACGCGCTCTTCGTGGCGCCGCTGGCCGACGCCTGCCAGCCGGCGGACAACACCGCCACCACGCAGCCCCGCCACGCCGGCAGCTACCGCGCGGCGGTGGGCTGGGGCAGCGGGCGGACGTCCACCGCCGCGCAGGACGGCAGCCATGCGCTGCTTGGACTGGTCCGCCGCTAGGAGATACCATGAAAGACCTGATCGACTGGATCACCGCCATTGCCACCGTCGGGCTGGTGTACGCGGCCTTGCGCTATCCGCTCTATCCACCGCACTTTGGTGCTGCGGATGACGAGCGTGACGGCTAGCCTTGCGCCACATCCACCCATTCGGCCTTGACCAGCTGCGCCAGGTGCTCGGGGGTAATCCGAATCGCCGCGTTGGTCGCGCCGGCCGCCGGCAGGACTTCGTCGAACCTCTTTAGCGAGACATCCGCAAAGACCTTCAGCGCATGCGGCAAGCCGAACGGGCATACCCGGCCAACCGCGGTTCATCGAAGACCGCGTCCTATCAGGGCGGCTGGTACTCGGTCATCAGCCTGCACGGGGGCGGCACGCCGGACATGGTCGACCGGCCTGAAATCCCGTCAAAGCGGGACAATGCGGGTTGAGACTGCAGCCCCTCCCACCGGGAAACGAACGATATGCCAACTCACCAAGGAAAATGAACATGCTGCACAACGCCGCTGAGTCCGTTCTAGTGCTGGTGGATTTCCAGGCCCGCCTGATGCCGGCGATACACGAAGGCGATCGCGTCGTAACCGAGGCCGTGCGCCTTGCCAACATCGCCCGCGTACTGGGCGTGCCCGTGATCGGCACCGAGCAAAGCCCCGGCAGCCTGGGCGGGAATCTCGACGAGATCAAGCGCCTGTGCGATCAAACCCTGGCCAAGGACCACTTCGACGGCTGCCGGGACGGCTTGCTCGACATGCTTCCTGCAGGTCGGAAAAACGTGGTGGTGGCCGGCTGCGAAGCCCACGTCTGCGTGCTGCAGACCGTCGCCGGGCTGCAGGAGCACGGCTTGAAAGTGACCGTGGTGCTGGATGCCATCGGCTCACGCAAGGCCTCCAGCCGGGAAGCGGCCATCGACAGGATGCGCGGCGGCGGGGCAACCGCGGCCACCGTCGAGATGCTTGCCTTCGAGTGGATGCGTACGAGCCGGCATGAGAGGTTCCGCGAGGTGCTGGGTTTTGTGAAGTAGCGGTTCGCGGGCCGTCGTGCCACCCGCCCGTATATTCAAAAAATCTGAATAACCTATCCGGATATGACTGGTCTAACGCACCGATGACTCTCCTATAGTTCGTTACATGGACGGCGCACACAAACAAAGCAACGTTCTGGCAGTCGCAGCGAACAATCAATGAAATTCAACGAATTTTAAGATACTGGAGAACATCATGACCAAGACCTTCGCCCTCAAGCTCGCTTCCACCCTCGTGCTGTCGCTCGCCGCCATCGGCGCCGCCCAGGCCGCTTCCGCCAAGGACACCCACGCCGGTGACAAGTACGGTTATGAGTTCCGCACCTCGGTGCCCGCCGACAAGTACGGCTATGACTTCCGCGCAACCGATGCCTTCACCGAAGGCGCCCGCAGCGGCAAGCTGGATACCTTCACCGAAGGCGCCCGCATCGCCGGGCTGGATCGCTCGGGGGTTTCGGCTTCGCCGGCACGCCGCTTCGATACCTACACCGATGGCGCGCGCAGCGGCAAGGTCGACGTCTTCACCGAAGGCGCCAACGCCTGATGCATCCGACAGTGCGAGATTTCACCGCGCGCGGTGCCGGCTGATAGCCGCGCCGCGCGCTTTGCGTTGAAGCGAGAAGGAGCAGATGACCTAACGGCTAACGGCTAACGGCTAGATGGCGTTTCGCCATCCACCCGTACCGCAAGGCCCAGCGCATTGCCGGCGCGCAGCGCTTGCGGCAGCAAAGCCGCGGGCATGTCCTGGTAGCAGACCGGGCGCAGGAAGCGCGCGATGGCCAGGCTCCCGACCGAAGTCGAGCGCCCGTCCGACGTGGACGGATACGGGCCGCCGTGCACCATGGCGTGGCTGACCTCCACGCCCGTACCGAAACCGTTCACCAGGATCCGGCCCACGCGGCGCTCCAGCGCCGGCAGGAAGGTGCGTGCGGCGCCATAGTCGGCTTCATCGATGTGGATGGCCGCGGTCAATTGCCCTTCGAGGGCTTCCACTACGCGCTGCATGCTGGCAAGGTCGGGGCAACGCACCACCAGCGACGCCGCGCCGAAGATTTCCGCGCGCAGTGCCTCGTGGTCAAGGAACGCTTGCGCGGTGGTCGAGAACAGCGCAGCCTGCCCCTGGTATTGCGCGCCGGCCTGGCCACGTGCAACCGTGCTCACCTGCGGATGGCAGCCGATGGTTTCAACACCGGCGCCATAGGCGCGGTGGATGCCGGGCGTCAGCATGGTTGAAGCCGGGATCTGCGCGATCACCGCTTCGGCCGCTGCCAGGAAGCGGTCGAGATCCGGGCCATCCACGGCAAGGATCAAGCCGGGATTCGTGCAGAACTGGCCCGCGCCCAGCGTCAGAGATGCGGCGAATGCCTTGCCGATTCCCTCCGCGCGGTTGCCCAGCGCGTGCGGGAACAGCAGGACCGGGTTGATGCTGCTCATTTCCGCGTAGACCGGAATCGGCTCGCTGCGGGCGGCGGCAAGTTTCATCAGCGCCGTGCCGCCGGCGCGCGAGCCGGTGAAGCCGACCGCCTTGATGCGGTGATCGCTGACCAGCCCCTGCGCGATCTCCAGGCCGGAATCGAACAGCAGCGAGAACGTGCCCTCGGGCAAACCCAGTTCTTCCACGGCCTTCTGGATCGCACGGCCGACCAGCTCCGAGGTGCCGGGATGCGCCGGATGCGCCTTGACGACAACCGGGCAGCCGGCGGCGAGCGCCGACGCCGTGTCGCCACCCGCCACCGAGAACGCCAGCGGGAAATTGCTCGCCCCGAAGACGGCCACCGGCCCCAGCGCGATGTTGCGCAGGCGCAGGTCCACGCGCGGCAGCGGCTTGCGTTCCGGCTGCGCGGGATCGATGCGCAGGTCGAGGAAATCGCCCTGCCGCACCACGGCGGCAAACAGCCGGAGCTGGCCCACGGTACGCCCGCGCTCGCCCTCGATACGGGCGCGCGGCAGGCCGCTCTCGCTGACGCAGCGCTCGATCAGCGCGTCGCCAAGCTCCAGGATATTGGTGGCGATCTTCTCGAGGAAGGCAGCGCGTTGTTCGAGCGACGTTTCGCGATACACATCGAATGCCTGCGCGGACAGTGCGCAAGCCTGGTCAAGTTGCGCCAGCGTGGCGCCGCCAAAAGCCGGCTCCAGCGTTTCGCCGGATGCGGGATCGACGGCCCGGATCTCGCCATGGGTGCCGCGCACGGACTGGCGGCCAATGAGCAGTTCGCCTGAGAGTTTCATCTTGGGTCCTTGAAATGAAAAGGCGGCGCGTCAGCGGCGCCGCCAGTCGTTCGATATGGGTTAGCGGATCACGTCGGCCACTGCTCGCCTCACTTGCCCCAGCGCAACACCAGCGGATCCAGCCGGCGCGCGATCTGCAGCAAGCCGGCACGCGTGGCCGGGTGCATGGGCTGCAAGGGATGGCGCAGCGCATCGGAGGCAATCACGCCGCCCTCCTTCATCAGCGCCTTGGCGGTCGCCAGCCAGCCCTGCCGGTTCTCATAGTTGATCAGCGGCAGCCATTGCTGGTAGTGCTGCGCGGCAAGCTCGGTGTCGCCAGCCTGGTAGGCATCCACGATCTTGCGGATGCCGTCCGGGAAGCCCGCGCCGGTCATCGCGCCGGTGGCGCCGGCGTCCAGGTCGGCCATCAGCGTGATGGCTTCTTCGCCATCCCACGGGCCTTTGATGGCGTCGCCGCCAAGCTCGATCAGCTCGCGCAGTTTCACCGCGGCTTGCGGGACTTCGATCTTGAAGTAGGAGACATTGGCGATCTCCTTGGCCATGCGCGCCAGGAACGGCGCCGACAGCGTGGTGCCGCTCACAGGCGCATCCTGGATCATGATGGGGATGTCGATCGCCGCCGAGACGGTGGCGAAGAATTCGTAGATGGCGCGCTCGGGCACGCGGATGGTGGCGCCGTGGTACGGCGGCATCACCATCACCATGGCGGCGCCGGCGTCCTGCGCGGCTCGGCTGCGCTCGGCGCAGATGCGCGAGCTGAAATGCGTGGTGGTGACGATCACCGGCACGCGCCCAGCCACGTGCTCCAACACCGTGGTCATCAGCAGGCTGCGTTCATCGTCGGTCAGGACGAACTGCTCGGAGAAATTCGCCAGGATGCAGATGCCGTTGGAGCCGGCGTCGATCATGAAATCGATGCAGCGGCGCTGGCCGTCGAGGTCGAGGCCACCTTGCTCGTCGAAAATGGTGGGCGCGACCGGGAATACGCCACGGTAGACGGGATCGATCTTGGGCATGGTCATGGGGTCTCTCTCCTTGTTATGGTTGGGCGACTTGCGGCAGGGAATCAATATACGGCGCACCACACCGCGCTGTATATTGAAACCTTTCCATCTCATGATCGCTTTTACGACTCACCCGGCGATCATCCTTGCGGAACCGAACGCACATGAAAGCCACGCTGGACGTCCTGATGTCCCGCCTGCGCATGAAGCAACTGCAATTGCTGATCGCGCTGGACGACCACAAATCGCTGCACCAGGCCGCGTCGGCCATGGCCATGACGCAGTCCGCGGCCAGCAAGGCCTTGCAGGAACTGGAAGGCATGCTGGATGCGCCGCTGTTCGAGCGCTCCAAGACCGGCATGCGGCCGAACCAGTTCGGCCATTGCGTGATCCGTTACGCGCGGCTGCTGGCCACCGATCTCACCGCCTTATGCCAGGATATGGCCGAGATCCGCTCCGGCAAGGGCGGGCACCTGGCCGTCGGCGCCATCATGGGCGCGGTGCCGGACGTGCTGGTGCCGGCGCTGGAAACCATGCAGGCGGATCAGCCCAACCTGTCCATCGAGATCGTCGAGGACACCAGCTTGCGCATGCTCACGCTGCTGGACGACGGGCGCCTGGACCTGGTCATCGGCCGCGCGCTGGTGAGCGACCAGCCCGCCAAGTATCACTACCAGGCGATCGGCGACGAGCCGATCTCGGCCGTGGTGGGTTACGGCCATGCCGCGCCGCGCGCCAGGGAGCTGACGTTCGCCGACCTGGCCGGATACCGCTGGATCGTCTATCCCGGCCAGATGCCGATGCACGAGTTGCTGCAGCGGGAGCTGGACATGGCCGGACAGGGCATGCCGCCGAACGCCATCACGACCGCCTCCACCTTTGTCACCGTCGCCATGCTGCAGCGCAGCGCAAAGCTGGTCTGCCTGCTGCCGACCAGCGTGGCGGTGCTGTTCGCCCGGCACAAGATGCTGCGTATCCTGCCTGTGCGGATGCAGTCCAGGCAGCAGACCTTTGGCTTGGTGACCCGGCGCGGCGGCACGCTGTCCGCCGCCGCCACGCAGTTGATCAGGTTGCTCCGCGCCGGGGGCGCGCAAGCCTGAAGGCCGGGTCTGGCACAGGTGGCGCGGCACCGCCCGTCCACGGCCGCCGGGTGAACCAGCGTGCTTTGGCCTATGTATTCCTGCAGGTAATCACCCATTCAATAAACGTCATTAGTCAGATATCACTCCCATCCTTATAGTTCGCCTATCCGCGCCTCAGCGCAGGCTCATAACAAAGATGGAGACAACGATGAAACGATGGATGTCCGGCGTCCTCGCCGGCTTGATGGGAATTGCCGCCGCCATGACCACCGGGGCCTACGCACAGGACACCCGCCCGGTACGGTTGATGGTGGGTGCCGCGCCCGGCGGCGGCACCGACGTCATGGCCCGCATCGTCTCCGACAAGCTGGCGGCCCTCCTCAAGCAACCGGTGGTGGTGGACAACCGGCCCGGCGCTTCCAACACCATCGCCGCCGACATTACCGCCAAGTCCCCGCCCGATGGCAACACGCTGCTGATGGGCGTGGTCACCTCGCAAGCCATCGCGCCGCACCTGCTCAAGCTGCAGTTCAATCCGCTCAAGGACCTGGTGCCGGTGGCCCTGGTGTCGTCGGTGCCCAATGTGCTGGTGGTCAACAACCAGGTGACGGCGCTCGACGTCAAGTCGCTGGTGGCGCAGATCCAGGCCAATCCGGACAAGTTCCGCTATAGCTCCTCCGGCGTCGGCAGCACCCAGCACCTGGCCGGCGCGGCCTTCGCGCACCAGATCCACGGCAAGCTGCTGCACGTGCCCTACAAGAGCAGCAGCAGCGCGCTGGTGGACCTGATGGGCGGACAGGTCGACATGAGCTTCGAGACCATGCCGTCCGTCATCAACCATATCAAGGCGGGCAAGCTGCGCGCGCTCGCGGTCACCGCCGAGCAGCGCTCGGCGCTGCTGCCCAATGTGCCCACGCTGGCCGAAGCCGGCGTGCCGGGCATCCAGATGAATGCCTGGTACGGTGTCTATGCCCCGGCAGGCACCCCGCCGGCCGTGCTGCAGAAGCTGGGTGCGGCGCTGGCCACCATACTCAAGGACCCCGACACCGTGCGCCGTCTCAGTGACGTGGGCGCGCTGCCGGGCACCCTGAACACCGCCCAGTTCGATGCCTTCTCGCGCGCCGAATACGCGCGCTACGGCAAGCTGATCGCCGAACTCGGCGTCAAGCTGGACTGAACCCCTTTCCCCCAAGACTCCCATGACCCAACGACCCCGAATCGCCATGGTGCTCGGCGACCCCGCCGGCATCGGCCCCGAGCTGATCGCCAAGCTGCTGGCCGACCCGGCCACCGCGGCGCAGGCCGACATCCTGCTGATCGCCGACCGCGACGAATGGCGTCACGGCATGCAGGTGGCCGGCGTCGACATCGCGTTGCGCGAAACCGATACGCTTGCGTTCGCAGGCGATGACAGTGGCCCGCGCCTGTACCACTGGCAGCTCGACGACAAACCGGCCTACCAACGCGGCGTGGCCACCGCGCAAGGTGGCCGCTACAGCCTCGGCACGCTCGCACTGGCGCTGGAACTGGCCGATGCGGGCAAGGCCGACGCCATCGTGTTCGGCCCGCTCAACAAGAGCTCGCTGCATGCCGCCGGCATGGGGCACAACGATGAGCTGCACTGGTTCGCCGAGAAGCTCGGCTACCACGGCGCCTTCTGCGAGTTCAATGTGCTCGACGGCCTGTGGACCTCCCGCGTGACGTCGCACGTGGCACTCAAGGATGTGCCCGCCATGATCAACCGCGCCAGCGTGGGCGACGCCATCGACCTGATCGACCAGGCCCTGCGCGGCGCCGGCATGGCCCGCCCGCGCATTGCCGTGTGCGGCCTGAACCCGCATAACGGCGACAACGGCGCCTTCGGCCGCGAGGAGATCGACATCATCGCGCCGGCGGTGGCCGATGCGCGGGAGCGCGGCGTGGCCGCCGACGGCCCCTTCCCCGCCGACACCATCTTCCTCAAGGTGCAGGGCGGCCCGGCGCAGCGGCAGTTCGACGCCATCGTCACGATGTATCACGACCAGGGCCAGATCGGCATCAAGCTGATGGGCTTCTCGCGCGGGGTCACCGTGCAGGGCGGCCTGCCGGTGCCGATCACCACGCCGGCCCACGGCACCGCCTTCGATATCACGCAGCAGGGCCGCGCCGACCTCGGTGCCACGCTGCAAGCTTTCCACATTGCCTGCCAGATGGGCAGCAACCGCGCCGCCCGCTAAGCCGCCGCCCGTTCGCCACCGGCAATCAAACCCACGGAGACTATCTTGAAAATCACCAACATCCGCACGCGCGTCTTTGAATGGAAGGGCAAGACCGTGCCCCCGCAGGCGCACTTCTGCACCAACGCCACCGACATCCTCTTTGAGCGCGGCGACGCCATGGGCTCCTTCCGCTTCCACGGCTGGCTGGTGGTGGAAATCGAGACCGACACGGGCCTCGTCGGCATCGGCAACTGCGCGCTGGCGCCGCGCGTGGCCAAGGAAATCATCGACCAGTACCTGGCCCCCATCGTGATCGGCCAGGACCCGTTCGACAACGAATACCTGTGGCAGAAGATGTACCGCCGCACCCATGCATGGGGCCGCAAGGGCATCGGCATGGCAGCGATCTCCGCGGTGGACATCGCGCTGTGGGACCTGATGGGCAAGGCCGTGGGCAAGCCGGTGTTCAAGCTGCTGGGCGGGCGCACCAAGGAAAAGATCTGGTGCTACGCCTCCAAGCTCTACAACAACGACGACCGCGACGCCTTCCTGGCCGAAGCCCAGAGCTATCTCGACCAGGGCTTCACCGCCATGAAGATGCGCTTTGGCTACGGCCCCAAGGACGGCCCCGCCGGCATGCAGAAGAACATCGAGCAAGTGCGCCTGCTGCGCGAGCTGGTGGGCGACAGCGTCGACATCATGCTGGAATGCTATATGGGCTGGACGCTGGAATACGCCCGCCGCATGCTGCCGCGCCTGGCCGAGTTCAACCCACGCTGGCTGGAAGAGCCGGTGATTGCCGACGACATCGAAGGCTACGCCGAACTCAAGAAGATGAGCCCCTTCCCCATCTCCGGCGGCGAGCACGAGTTCACCTCCTACGGCTTCAAGGACCTGCTGGAACGCCGCGCAGTCGACGTGATCCAGTACGACACCAACCGCGTGGGTGGCATCACCGCTGCGCAGAAGATCAACGCCATGGCAGAAGCCTGGTCCGTGCCGGTCATCCCGCACGCTGGGCAGATGCACAACTACCACCTGACCATGGCCTCCACCGCGTCGCCGATGTCAGAGTTCTTCCCGGTGCATGACGTGGAGGTGGGGAATGAGCTGTTTTATTACATCTTCAAGGGGGAGCCGGCGCCGGACAAGGGCTACCTGCAGTTGGACGACAACCTGCCGGGGCTGGGGCTGACGATCAATGAAGAGTATTTGGGCGACTTCAATATTATTGAGTAATCCCAAAGCGGCTTTGTAGTGTCCGTGGGGGCCAGTTGCGCCATGCAGATGGCGCAACTGG